>JBAXNJ010000020.1:0-11993 GCA_037133815.1 Betaproteobacteria bacterium | reverse complement strand
CGCCAATTTACCTTCGGCGTTTTTGTGGACAAAGTGCGCCACCATCGCCATGGGTTTACCGTCGATCTGCTCTTCGCTAGGACGGTGGAAGTGGAATTGCAACAGGTTATAAACGTCTTTGTTGATCTTTAACGTGCTGCCAGGCTCCACATTGACTTGGATGGTGTGGCCATTGTTCAAAATTTTCAGCGCGCCTTCTTTATAAGACACGGCCAATACGTCTTTAGACTTCTCGAAAGGTCCAACGATGTTCAAAGGCGATTGCTTGGTGCCTTTGGCGCAGGTGGGGAATTCATTACCCCATTTGTCTGGGCCCATTTCGCCGACATAGTCCCAATGGACAGCATGGGCTTTTGCACCTTTGTTTCCCTCGAGCGCGCAATCAGCCAAGACCTTGACTTTTTGGCCAGCGGCAGCGAGTGCATTTTGCGCAGCACAAATGGATTTGAGACGTGATGTCCACTCTGCCATTTCGAGGGCTTTTTCAAATGCGCTGACGGTGTCTGGATCGTCTGGTCCTTTCGTCATCAACCGTAAAGCGCCCAACCCTAGTTGGCGCTCGCTGATGATGGGGCTTTTTTGCGCCTTGATGAAGGCTTCGTAGTCTTGCAAAACTACGCCATTCGAGAAAGCTTCTTTCATAGCTGCCATTTGCTTGGCTGCGGGCTCGTACTCGGCCACTTTTTCTTGCGCTTCTTTCAACTCTTTGGCGGTTTTATTCAACTCTTGTTGGGCTTCTTCCATACCTTCGCTGGCTTCGGTCAATTCACCCATGACGTGGCTCTTGCCGGAGTAACTCCAGTAAGCCACCGTGACTGCGCCTGCCAAAAGCAAGCCCATGAGGATTTCAAGTATCAGACGTAAATATTTTTTCATAGCCGTTCACTGTGATGGTTTGCGTACCTATCGGCACATAGTTGGTCGACCTTTAGCACCTACAATGTTAACTCTTCAACAGCCTCTGGATCTAAACCATGAACCGCTGCGCCACTCACGGGAGTTTTCCCGCATGAGCCCCAAAGTATTTATTAAAACCTTCGGTTGCCAAATGAACGAGTACGACTCGGACAAGATGGCAGACGTTTTGGGGCAAGCCCAAGGCTACGAAAAAACCAGCAATGTCGACGAAGCCGACCTGATCGTCTTCAATACCTGCTCGGTGCGCGAAAGAGCGCAAGAAAAAGTCTTCTCCGATTTAGGTCGAGTGCGGCACCTCAAAGCTAAGGGCGTCAAGATCGCCGTCGGTGGTTGCGTGGCCAGCCAAGAGGGCGAAGCCATCATTGCCCGCGCGCCTTATGTTGACGTGGTGTTTGGCCCGCAGACGTTGCACCGCTTACCCGAACTACTCGACCAACGCAAAGCGCTCAAGCGTCCGCAAGTTGACATCAGTTTTCCTGAAATTGAAAAATTCGACCACCTGCCCCCAGCGCGCGTCGAAGGCGCCAGCGCTTTTGTGAGCATCATGGAAGGTTGTAGCAAATACTGCAGCTATTGCGTGGTGCCTTACACCCGTGGCGAAGAATTCAGCCGTCCCTTGGACGATGTGATGAAAGAAGTCGCTAGCTTGGCCACACAAGGTGTGAAAGAAGTCACTTTGCTTGGGCAAAACGTGAACGCCTACCGTGGCGTGATGGGCCATACCGCTGATATCGCCGACTTCGCCTTGCTGATTGAATTGGTGGCAGATATTCCTGGGATTGCGCGCATCCGATACACCACCAGCCACCCCAACGAATTCACCCAACGCTTGATTGATGTTTACGCCAAAGTGCCCAAGTTGGTGAACCACTTGCATTTGCCAGTACAACACGGAAGCGATCGTATTTTGATGGCGATGAAACGTGGCTACACCGCGATGGAATACAAAAGCACGGTGAAGAAACTTCGCGCCATTCGTCCTGATATGGCGATGAGTTCAGACTTTATTGTTGGCTTTCCGGGCGAAACCGAAGAAGACCACCAAAAGTTGATCAAGCTGATGCATGACATCTACTTTGACAACTCATTTAGTTTTATCTTCAGCCCCCGCCCCGGCACACCGGCTGCCAACTTACCTGACGAAACGCCGCACGCAGTGAAATTACGCCGTTTGCAAGAGGTGCAAAAAATCATCGACGACAACATGCGTGCTATCAACGTAAAACGTGTGGGCACCGTACAAAAGATTTTGGTCGATGGCATTTCACGCAAAGACACCAACGAGTTGCGTGGCCGCACCGAATGCAATCGGGTGGTGAATTTTCAAGCCGGTCCGCTATCAGAGCGTTTGATGCACCAATTGATAGATGTGCGGATTACAGAAGCTAATCCGCATTCATTGCGCGGAGAAGTGGTGCTATCGGAGAGCTTGGTTTAACGCATTCCAGGAAAACCGCCGCCACCCATCCCAGGCAGGCCTTTCATGCCGCCCATGCGCTTCATCATCTTCATCAAACCACCACCGCGCATTTTTTTCATCATGTCTTGCATTTGCTCAAACTCTTTGAGCAACCGATTCACGTCTTGCACCTGAACACCGGCGCCAGCAGCAATGCGGCGTTTGCGTGTGGCTTTGATGAGTTCGGGTTTGCGACGCTCTAAGGCGGTCATGCTGTGGATGATGCCTTGCTTGCGGCCAATGTCTTTTTCAGCCTTGCCCATATTCACGTCTTTGGCCTTGGCGGCCATTTGGGTCGGTAGTTTGTCCATCAAATTCGACAACCCGCCCATCGAGCGCATTTGCTGAATTTGCGACAAGAAGTCGTTCAAGTCAAAGTTGTCGCCACGCTTGACTTTGTCGGCCAATTTTTGGGCGGCCGCCATATCAACGCCCGCTGTGACTTGTTCGACCAAGGCCAATATGTCGCCCATGCCCAACACGCGCTGCGCGTGGCGGTTGGCATCGAACAATTCCAAGCCGTCCATTTTTTCGCTGGTACCAGCGAACTTGATCGGCACGCCGGTAATTTGGCGCACTGACAAGGCCGCACCACCGCGTGAATCGCCGTCGAGCTTGGTCAACACAATGCCCGTCAGCGGCAATGCATCTTTGAATGCTTTGGCGGTGTTGATCGCGTCTTGGCCTTGCATGGCGTCGACCACGAACAGGGTTTCGACGGGGTTTAAAACGTTATGCAAGCCTTGAATTTCTTGCATCAAGGCTTCGTCAATGCCTAAGCGGCCGGCGGTGTCCACCAGCAACACATCAAAGTAATGCTTGCGCGCGTAGTCCAACGCATCACGCGCAATGTCTTGCGGTTTTTGGTCGGCGCTGCTGGGGAACCATTCGGCACCGACTTGAGCGGTAACGGTTTTCAGTTGCTCGATCGCTGCTGGGCGGTAGACGTCGCCCGACACCGTCAACACTTTCTTTTTGCGTTGCTGGATTAACCAGCGCGCGAGTTTGGCGGTGGTGGTGGTCTTACCGGCACCTTGCAAACCCGCCATCAAAATCACTGCAGGGGGTTGCGCTGCCAAATTGAGATCGCTGACCCCATCGCCCATGGTGGCGGCAAGTTCTTGGTTGACGATACCGACCAATGCTTGGCCCGGTTGCAAAGAACCGACGACTTCTTGGCCCAAAGCTTTGTCTTTGACGCGCGCGATGAAATCTCGTACGACGGGCAATGCCACGTCGGCCTCAAGCAAAGCCATGCGCACTTCGCGCAACATGTCGGCCACATTGCTCTCAGTGATGCGGGCCTGACCGCTGATTTGTTTGACGAGGCGGGAGAGTTTGTCGGTAAGGGCTGAAGCCATATTTATCCCCGTAGGGGTTTCATTGGATGCGTCAAGCAAAACGCTAAACTTGCCACATGATTTTAGCCAGTGACATCTCTCCCAACCTTTTGTTAGGAATACCCACCGCTTTCGCCTACGCACTCACCGGGTGGATGGGCCCTCGCCTAGGCCCCGGATACGGCCACCGCTGGTTGGTGGTTCCTTGGTTACTCCATGCTTCAGGGTTGGCCTTTGCATTGTTTGGCTCGCAAGATGGCGTGATGCGCTTTGGTTTTGCGCCTGCTTTGTCGGTCACCGTGTGGTTGATGCTGACCTTTTATGTTTTGGAACAGCATTGGTTTCCGCGACTGCAAACCCGCTGGGCCTTGATGGCTTTAGGCGCCTCGGTGGTGTTGATCGCTGCTGTCTTCCCCGGTAAGCCCATGCATACCAATGCATCGCCCTTGCTTCCATTGCATTGGGCTTTAGGCATTGCGTCCTATGGGCTATTTGCTGCCGCCTTGGTCCACGCCACTATTTTGTCGCAAGCAGAAAAAAATATGCGCATGGCGGTGGATGCCTCGGTTGATGTGCCTATCCTCACTTTGGAGCGTTTGACATTTCGCTTTGTCTGGGCGGGATTTGTCTTATTGACCGCCACACTGTTAGCGGGATGGCTGTTTGGCGACAGCTTGTATGGCGCCAACACGGCTTGGCGTTGGGACCACAAGACGGTGTTCTCTGTGCTGTCTTGGGTGACCTTTGCGGTCTTGCTGATCGGTCGCCAGCGTTTGGGCTGGCGCGGACGCACCGCCATTCGGTTTTTGTATGCCGGCTCCGGTTTGTTGCTACTTGGATACGTGGGCTCACGCTTTGTTCTGGAAGTGATCTTGGACCGCACACCATGAAGTATGTGATTTGGGTGGCGATCATCTTTGCCGGTTTGTGGTGGATTCGTCAGCAACGCAGTGGCGCCAACTCACCTTTGAATAAAAAAAACAAAGGCTCGAACGTCATGCTGCCCTGTGCGCACTGTGGCTTGCATATTCCTGAGTCTGAGGCCGTGCTAGGCCCAGCAAAATCCAACGGCACGCAAACGGCTTACTGCAGCCAACAACATTTGCATCAGCACGAGGAAGGTGCGTGAACCTTGCGGTTTCGTGCTGGCAGGCCGGTTGGTGGTCGCGCGCCCTGCGCATTGACTCCCCCAACTTTGGTGAGCGACCCATCCATGCGCAGATTGACTTACTTGTCATTCATTCCATCAGTTTGCCGCCAGGCGTCTATGGCGGTCCCGAGATAGAAGCGTTATTCACCAACCAACTTGAATCGGGCGCCCACCCCTACTTCGCGCAAATTCGCGACATAAAAGTCTCGTCGCATTTTGTGATTCGCAGAGATGGCGGTCTGTTGCAGTTCGTCAGTTGCGATAAGCGCGCATGGCATGCAGGCGCATCACATTATCGCGGACGCGACAACTGCAATGACGACTCGATTGGTATTGAACTTGAAGGCTTAGAAGGTGAATTGTTTGAGTCTGCGCAATATGACACGCTGTTTGTTTTGTGCACAGAACTTGTGAACAACTATCCGATTGCACACATCGCAGGCCACGAAGACATTGCACCTGGACGCAAGTTGGACCCTGGTGCGGGCTTTGATTGGCAACTACTCCAAGAAAAATTAATACTTTCAAATTCATTTTTCCCGCCCGCGCGCTTAGGCAAAAAATTAACCAAAAAAATTATTTAACGGCTTTACCTCTATAGAGTGCTTCTGCCGATTTTGTCCAAGGCAGGTGCGTGCCAAATTTTTCGGGCGTTAGCGAAGCAAATCCCTTTAAAACACCCGTGAAATAAAGCTTTTACCGATAAAGACCAGTCTCTACAAGGTTTGATCCACAGGTCGTATTAGAAAAAATTTGATGACGGTTTTGCCATGTGGAAGAAAAAAGCCGCAGATCCTCGAAAACACTACCCCTAGTGCCTTGATGGAGTCACGGACACCAGATATAGTGTGGGGACGCGATGCTTCACTTTTTAAAAGTTCGTCTTTCAAGTTGCAAGCCTCCCGTTCACACGACTTCAATAACAGGAAGAAAAACGACATGCAACTTGTTGAATCCACTACAAAAATTAATCCAACACCTTTCCCCGCACCCCCCCAAGACCGCATCAGCGCCGACAGCCCGACCTTGTTAGCCCACTACCAAATTATTCGCCGCAATGGCGCGGTAGTCCCGTTCGAGCCCGCCAAGATTGCTGTGGCCATGATGAAGGCGTTTTTGGCCGTGCATGGCACCCATGGCGCAGCGTCTGCCAGCGTGCGTGAAACCGTGGACGTTTTGACCCAAGCCGTGGTGCGCGCCTTGATGCGCTCGCGTCCTGGCGGCGGCACCTTCCACATTGAAGACGTACAAGACCAAGCCGAACTCGGTTTGATGCGCGGTGGCCACCACGAAATTGCCCGTGCCTACGTGCTCTACCGCGAGCGTCGCACCCAAGAGCGCGCCCACACCAAAGAACAAGCCGCACCGGTAGCACCCACCATGCACGTGCTCGAAGGTGGCCAACGCGTGCCATTGGACCTGCAACACCTGCAACGCTTGATCAACGACGCCTGCGCCGGTTTAGGCGCGGATGTGCGCCCTGACCCCATCATGGCCGAGACCATGCGCAACCTCTACGACGGCGTGCCGATGGACGAGGTCTACAAAGCCGCGATCTTGGCCACCCGCACCTTGATCGAAAAAGACCCCGACTACACCTACGCCACCGCCCGTTTACTGATGCACACCATCGCCAAAGAAGTGCTGGGCAAAGAAGTCCTGCACGCTGACATGGGTCAGCACTATGCGCAGTACTTCCCACAGTTCATCAAAAAAGGCGTCGACAACGAATTGCTCGACCCACAAATGTTGCAGTTTGACTTGCAGCGCTTGGGATCTGCCCTCAAAGCCGGTCGCGATTTGAAATTTGACTACCTCGGCCTGCAAACCCTATATGACCGCTACTTTTTGCATGTACGCAAACAACGCATCGAATTGCCACAAGCGTTTTTCATGCGCGTCGCGATGGGCTTGGCCCTGAAAGAAATCGACCGCGAAGCGCGTGCGATTGAGTTCTACGAAATTCTGTCCTCCTTTGACTTCATGTCGAGCACTCCAACTTTATTCAACAGCGGCACCTTGCGCTCACAACTCTCTAGTTGCTACCTGTCCACTGTGCCTGACGACCTCGACGGCATTTACGAGCTGATCAAAGAAAACGCTTTGCTCTCTAAATTTGCCGGCGGTTTGGGTAATGACTGGACCCGCGTACGCGCATTGGGCAGTCACATCAAGGGCACCAATGGCGAGTCACAAGGCGTGGTGCCATTCTTGAAAGTTGTCAACGACACTGCTGTCGCAGTCAACCAAGGTGGCAAGCGCAAAGGCGCTGTTTGCACTTATTTAGAGACCTGGCACTTAGACGTCGAAGAATTCCTAGAGTTGCGCAAAAACACGGGCGACGACCGCCGACGTACCCACGATATGAATACAGCCAACTGGATTCCAGACTTGTTCATGCGTCGCGTGATGGAAAAAGGCGAGTGGACTTTGTTCTCTCCTTCCGACGTGCCTGACTTGCACGACCTCTACGGCGCGGAATTCGAGAAAGCCTATGTAGCGGCCGAAGCCAAGGCCAAGCGCGGCGAGATCAAACCCAGCAAAACTGTGCAAGCGACCGATATGTGGCGCAAGATGCTGACCATGCTGTTTGAAACTGGTCACCCTTGGATCACGTTCAAAGACCCTTGCAATGTGCGCTCACCACAACAACACGTGGGCGTGGTGCATTCGTCCAACCTGTGTACCGAAATCACTTTGAACACCAGCGACACCGAAACCGCGGTCTGTAACCTTGGTTCGGTCAATTTGTCGCAGCACTTGATCGAAGGCGCCAACGGCCAAGAACTCGACCACGACAAACTCAAGCGCACCATCTCTACCGCGATGCGTATGCTCGACAACGTGATCGATGTCAACTACTACGCCGTTAAAAAAGCGCGTGATTCGAATCTGCGTCACCGCCCTGTCGGCTTGGGCATCATGTCGTTCCAAGACAGCTTGTACGAGATGCGTATTCCCTACGCCTCACAAGCAGCCGTAGAGTTTGCTGACCGCTCGATGGAAGCTGTTTGCTACTACGCTTATTGGGCATCGACCGAACTTGCCAAAGAGCGTGGCCAATATGCAAGCTACAAAGGCTCCTTGTGGGACCAAGGCGTTTTGCCGTTGGACTCTTTAGACCTTCTTGCTTCTGCACGCGGTGGTTATTTAGATGTAGACCGATCCACCACCTTGGATTGGGAATCGTTGCGCCACAAGATTGCCAAAGACGGCATGCGCAATTCCAATTGCGTGGCGATCGCGCCAACCGCGACGATCTCCAACATCATTGGTGTTGACGCTTCTATCGAGCCGTGCTTTGGCAACTTGTCGGTCAAGTCCAACCTGTCAGGCGAATTCACGGTGATCAACAGCTACTTGGTGCGCGACTTGAAGCGCCTGGGTTTGTGGGACGACGTGATGGTCATGGACCTCAAACACTTTGACGGTTCATTGCGCCCTATTGATCGCGTGCCACAAGAGATCAAAGCTTTGTACGCCACCGCCTTTGAGGTGGAGCCTCAGTGGTTGGTTGAAGCCGCATCGCGTCGCCAAAAATGGATCGACCAAGCGCAATCGCTCAACATCTATATGGCGGGAGCATCCGGCAAGAAGTTGGACGAGACCTACAAGTTGGCTTGGTTACGCGGTTTAAAAACCACCTACTACCTCCGCACATCCAGCGCACAACAAGTCGAGAAATCTACCGTGCAAGCAGGCTCACACAACTCCGTGTCTTCAGGCTCGCCCACAACAGGTGGATTGAGTGCGCTTGAAGTTGCAGCGATGGCCGCACAAGCACAACAGTTGAGTGCCGTGGCCGCCACCGATGTCAAGTTTTGCGGCGTTGACGATCCGACTTGCGAAGCTTGTCAGTAATTTTGCAACTACAAGTATTTGTATTTGTACAACACAAACACGTTCTGTGCCTTCACAACGCTTTGCGTTTGGGTGCATTGCATCGATAATCATTGAATTGGAAAATAATCTATGTTGACCTGGGACGAAGAAGTTAAAACTTCAGCACCACTCCCCTTTGCAAGCGGCATTAGTAGCCGCCTGATGGATATCCCTCCCTCCAAAACTTCTCATAGTTCGCCAGCACCCGTTGCAACGCGTACTTTGGACGACGGCGCAAAAGCTCCTGTTATTCCTACACTCACCGCCCCCATTTCGACTGAGTCGACAGCCGCCACTAGCGCTCGGCGTGTCAATGCTGCAGACAAGCGCATCATCAATGGCAGCACGGATGTGAACCAGTTGGTGCCTTTCAAATACAAATGGGCTTGGGAGAAATACCTGGCCACTTGCGCCAACCACTGGATGCCGCAAGAAGTCAACATGACGCGCGATATCGCCCTATGGAAAGACCCCAACGGTCTAACCGATGACGAGCGCCGCTTGATCATGCGCAACCTTGGATTCTTTGTGACTGCTGACTCTTTGGCGGCCAACAACATTGTGTTGGGCACCTACCGCCACATCACAGCGCCTGAGTGCCGCCAATTCTTATTGCGCCAAGCGTTTGAAGAAGCCATTCATACGCATGCTTACCAATACATCGTCGAGTCTCTCGGCCTAGACGAAGCAGAGATTTTTAACGCGTACCACGAAGTTAAATCTATCCGTGACAAAGACGAATTCCTGATTCCGTTCATCGACGCCATCATGAATCCCCACTTCCATACGGGTACACCCGAAACCGACCAAACTTTGTTGAAGTCTCTGATTGTGTTTGCCTGTTTGATGGAAGGTCTGTTCTTCTACGTTGGCTTTACCCAAATCTTGGCGCTCGGTCGCCAAAACAAGATGACGGGTGCTGCAGAGCAATACCAGTACATCTTGCGTGACGAGTCGATGCACTGCAACTTCGGCATTGATTTGATCAACCAAATCAAACTCGAAAACCCACACCTGTGGACTGCGACCTTCAAAGAAGAGATCAAAGACTTGTTCATGCAAGCGGTTGAACTCGAATACCGATATGCCGAAGACACCATGCCACGTGGCGTGTTAGGTTTGAACGCATCGATGTTCAAAGGCTATTTGCGCTATATCGCGAACCGCCGCGCGACCCAAATCGGTCTCGAGCAGTTGTTCCCCAATGAGGAAAACCCCTTCCCTTGGATGAGCGAGATGATTGACTTGAAAAAAGAACGTAATTTCTTTGAAACCCGCGTGATTGAATACCAATCAGGCGGGGCTTTGTCTTGGGACTGATTTTAAAAACTATATGTCCCTGAATTTGTTCGTCACTTCCATAAA
This sequence comes from Betaproteobacteria bacterium, assembly GCA_037133815.1. GTDB lineage: Bacteria > Pseudomonadota > Gammaproteobacteria > Burkholderiales > Burkholderiaceae_C > Limnohabitans. Next base: position 1,879 of record JBAXNJ010000020.1, on the reverse strand, counting down.
CACCCACTTACGAGGTGTTGTGACGGACTCAACGTGTTCATGGGGTTGGACCCGGGTCCAGCGCCATGAATCGCTTTGCATGCTACCAACCGGTGCAAAGTGTTTTCACTCAACGATCTAAAAAATTGATCTAGGAGAAAAGAAATGGCAACTGCAAAAAAATCGGCCGCTAAAAAGAAGGCCCCAGCAAAGAAAGCGGCAGCTAAAAAGCCAGCCGCTAAAAAAGTAGCCGCTAAAAAGCCGGCAGCCAAGAAGGTCGCAGCGAGGAAGCCAGCAGCTAAAAAAGCTGCAGCCAAAAAGCCAGCGGCAAAAAAAGTAGCAGCTAAGAAAAAGCCTGCTGCGAAGAAAGTGGCAAAAAAGAAAGCTGCAGCTAAAAAACCTGCAAAAAAAGTAGCAGCTAAGAAAAAGCCTGCTGCGAAGAAAGCCGCGAAAAAACCTGCTGCCAAGAAAGCAGCCCCTAAAAAGGCCGCTAAAAAACCTGCGCCCAAGAAAGCCGCGAAAGCACCCGCTGCCGTCGCTCACGCGCAAACCACTTTAAATCCACAAGCTGCATGGCCGTTTCCAACGGCAAGCAGACCCTGATTCTCAAACGATCAGAAAACGGATTTATCGTTTACTCAAGCCCGACGCCGCAAGGCCTCGGGCTTTTTCTTGTGCCAGCGAAATGGCAAAAATATCAGCCGATGTGTAAATCGCTGACTTGGTAGTTTTGTGGCCCGCGTTGCGCAATCTTGCATGCACCGACTTGGTTGCCTAGTGCTGCACATTTGTCTAGCGACCAGCCTTTTTCTAAACCAAATAGCAAGGCGCCGCGCCATGCGTCCCCACAGCCTGTGGGATCTACCACTTCTTTGGCTTTAACTGGCGGCACCAGTGTTTTTTGACCATCTACCCAGACCTCGCAGCCATTCGCGCCCAAAGTCACGATCAAACCTTTGACATGGCGTGAAATCTCAGCGCTAGAGAGTACCGTGCGATCGCACAGCATCTTGCCTTCGTAGTCGTTCACCGTGACCCAGGTCGATAGATGGATGAAATGCATCAATTCTTTACCGTCGAACATCGGCAAGCCCTGACCCGGGTCGAAGACAAAAGGAATATCGGCATGTTTGAATTGCTCCGCATGCTCAAGCATGGCATCGCGTCCATCGGGCGAAATGATGCCCAGTTGGATATCTGCACGCTTTTCGATTTTGGTTTTGTGCGCCTGCATCATCGCGCCTGGATGAAACGCAGTGATTTGATTGTTATCTTTATCGGTCATGATCATGGCTTGTGCGGTATAGGTGTCTGAGACCGAACGCACAAACTCACTCGATATGCCCAAATGCGCCAAGCGCGCTAAATAGTCTGCGCCATCGGTGCCTAGCGTCGCCATGGGCAAAGGCGTGCCGCCCAGTAACTTCAAACTATAGGCGATATTGCCAGCACAGCCGCCAAAATCGCGACGCAATGCAGGCACCAAAAAAGACACGTTCAATATATGCAGTTGGTCAGGCAAGATTTGCTCAGCAAACCGTCCTTCAAAATCCATGATGGTGTCAAACGCAAGTGAGCCGCATATTAGCGATGCCATACATTTACTTTCTTAGAAAAATTAAGGGTAAAAAATCAAAGCGCGGTAACCGGCAATTCGCTCACGCAAAGTAGCGTTCACCTCAAAACTAAATTGCACGCGCTGGTCGCGTAGAGCTGCGATATGGTCTTGCAAATCCAAGTCTTCAATACTGAAGACGCGTCGCACCACTACTTGGTCTTGTAAATCGGTCAACGTCACTTCTAACCAAGGTGTGGCCACAGGATGGTGCTGGATATTTTTAAAGCGCATCTGCAAATTAAAACCACCATCCGGATTTTCACTAAAGCTGCTGTTTTCAAT
>JBAXNJ010000019.1:0-12152 GCA_037133815.1 Betaproteobacteria bacterium | reverse complement strand
CCAGACCACGGTTGTTTCGCGTTGATTGGTAATGCCAATACAAGCAATGTCTTGTGCGCGGATATTGGCGTTCTTTAAAGCCGCACGCATGGTGGCGAGTTGGCTGGACCAAATCTCTAGTGGGTCATGCTCAACCCAACCTGGGTGAGGGTAAATTTGTCGAAACTCTTGTTGAGCCATGCCCACGATATGACCATCTTGCGCAAACACAATACTGCGCGAACTAGAAGTGCCTTGGTCAAGTGCAAGAAGATATTTCACAATGATTTTTAATTTACTTTATTTAAGGACAGTTTAGAGATTAATATACAGAATCCTCGTCGGTAGAAACCCAAATTAATCTCTCTGTTTTGGAGAATTACTACATAAATGATTGTCAATTAAGTCTTCATGCAGCGCTCAGCACTTTTTGATCAATTGCTCGCAACAGATGTTTACGATCTAGCCATCATTGGCGGTGGTGCGACCGGTCTTGGCGTCGCGTTAGATGCTGCGACGCGTGGGTACAAAGTAGTTTTATTAGAGTCTTATGATTTTGCAAAAGGCACATCATCACGTGCAACCAAGTTGGTCCATGGGGGTGTGCGTTATTTAGCGCAAGGCAATTTGTCATTGGTCAGAGAAGCTTTGTATGAACGTGCCGTGCTTTTACACAACGCACCACATATTGTGCAACCTTTAGCATTTGTAATGCCTTCTTACAAATGGTGGGAAACCACTTTTTACGGTATGGGCCTAATGCTCTACGACCTAATGGCAGGGAAGTCGGCGATTGGTTCGACCCAATTTTTGAATAAACAACAAGTTCTGGATCGACTTCCCCAAGTTCGATCGATTGGTTTGCGCGGAGGCGTTCAGTACTGGGATGGTCAGTTTGACGATGCACGTCTAGCACTAGAAATCGCGCGAACAGCGCAACAAAAAGGTGCTGTCGTATTGAATTATTGTTCTGTGGAATCGTTGGCGCATCAGAATCACAAACTAAGTGGTTTGATTGGCAAAGATGCTGAAACTGGAAGAGTATTCAATGTAAAAGCTAAATGTGTGATCAACGCCACTGGGGTCTGGGTAGATGGCATTCGCGCTATGGATGCCAATACTTCTCTTGGGAAAATTGAACCCATGGTCACACCAAGTCAAGGCGTGCACTTGGTGGTGGACCGTTCTTTTTTAAGTAAAGACTTCGCATTGTTGGTGCCTAGTACCCAAGACGGGCGTGTCTTGTTTGCAGTTCCTTGGCTTGGCAAAGTAATTCTGGGTACGACAGACACCCCACGCACTGATTTACCGATCGAACCCATGGCTTTTGCCGAAGAGGTGGATTTCATATTGAACGAGTCTGCTCGATATTTGTCAAAAGCACCTTCGCGCGCAGATGTGCGCAGCGTTTGGGTGGGTTTACGGCCGCTGGTTAAACCGCAAAAAACCACATCTGGCAATACCAAAGGTATCAGTCGCGAACACACTATCCTTATAAGTGAGAGTGGCTTGGTGACTGTGACAGGTGGCAAATGGACGACTTACCGCGCTATGGCTGAAGACGTTCTTCAACAATGTCTAGATTCTGGATTGATTACCAAATCAGACAAGCTACCGATGACAGCAGATTGCCCTTTGGTAGGCGCTCCAAGATTAGACGAAAGCTATTCAGGAATTCCTCTGACGCATCAGCAGGGACCCCATTCATACGGCACTGAGCAATCTTTATTGTCAACCTTGCCTGGCTGTGCGTTATGGTTATGTGAAGGATTAAGCGAAGCCATGGTGCGGTTTGCTGTCCGCTATGAATACGCAAGAACTGTGGAGGATATGTTGGCTAGGCGATCGCGCTTATTGTTTTTAGACGCGGCGTTAGCGTTGGAACTATCTGACAAAGTGGCTACTATTTTGATATCAGAAAAAATTCAAAATCCGCAATTAGAAGCATTTAAGACTTTGGCACAAAGTTATATGCTGCCAACTTTACGTTGACCCAAAAACAACTCCAACCTTAGCAATTCATCATCGACTGCGCGTGTGAACTTGTACTGGTTTGAAAGTTTTTTCATAAGTACTTTTTTAGGACGTACTAAGAAATTGCAACTCTAAAACCTATGTTGCTCGTACTTGTCTCAGGGGTGTTGGACCCGCGAGCGGCAATACGATATCGATTGCAATAGGAATCGTGGCATAGAAAAGATCCTCCTCGCATCGATCGCTTGCCAGTAAGACGGTCGTAAAAGGGGTTAACGCTATGCGTTTGTTGGTGATAGTTTGGAGAGAACCAATCGGCACACCACTCCCATACATTGCCGGATGTTTGGTATATGCCCCAAGCATTCGGTGAGTAAGACTTAACTGGTACTGTGCCAGGCGTCCAACCTATGGCAGGGTCATTGGGAAAATTACCTTGCCAAATATTACAAGGTAAGCGGCCATTAAGCATCAATTCGTCTCCCCAAGGAAGCCGATACGATCGTCCCGCCCCAGCAGCAAACTCCCACTCCGCTTCTGTCGGTAGCCGCATATTTGTCCAACTGCAGTAAGCAATTGCATCGTTCCAACTTATGTGAACAACTGGATTGTCTAATAAGTCATGAATGGTGCTACCTGGTCCGATAGGGCGTTGCCAACAGGCTCCATCGACTTGTAACCACCAAGGTAAATCTCTCGAGACGCGACGCTGATGCGGGCGTTGTGTTTCTGGAATTTGAAGATAAAACACAAAAGAAGATCCGACTTGCTCAGCCTCTGTTATGTAATGCGTCGCACGTACAAATTCACGAAAATCACGATTAGAGACAGTCGAAATAGCTATTGCGAATTTACTAATAGATACCTGACGCGCTGGGCCTTCGCCATCTTCCGCAAAACCTTCATGGGAATCTGTTCCCATGGTGAAAACTCCTCCCTGTAACTGCACCAACTCTGGTGTTGCATTGGAAAAAACAGTTAAGTTCTCCTTAGATTCCTTACTGCGAGTGTTGGATAAAGAGTCAGTCGAAGGAGAGCAACAGCTTTTCACTCTTTTTCCCAGAACGCTCTTGTTACGCCTTGACTCCTCATTAGAGCGACAACTCCTTCGCGAGGTAATACACCGCATCGTTGTGCCCAATCTTCATATTGCTGCGCCATCGTTGCAACTTTTTCAGGGCATTGCTGGGCAAGATCGTGTAGCTCGGTACGATCGTCAGTGAGGTTGTAGAGTTCCCATTGCTTTGGATATTCCCGCACTAATTTCCATGCGCCTATTCTCACTGCTGCATTACCCTCATGCTCCCAGAACATAGCGGGTCGACTTTCTAAGTCCGCAGGGAAAGCCTGCTTCAGCGAATGACCCTCAATGGGCAGAACGGTGCGTCCGTTGAGCTCATCAGGATAGGCTATCCCTGTAACATCCAAAATAGTAGCCATGATGTCTGGTAAATAACCAGGTGTATGCCTTATTTCTCCTCGTTGCGCAATACCATTTGGCCAATGCATGATGAGTGGTGTGGAAATACCACCTTCATGAATCCAATGTTTGTAGAGTCGAAAGGGTGTATTGGATAAATTAGCCCAAGCCGTACCGTAACTTTGGTACGTATTTTCTGGTCCTGGCATCAAGTCTGTATTGTTGCCAAAGTGAACCACTGCGCCATCACGCGTGTGTGAGCGTGCAATCATCAACTTATTGACTAGCTCATCAATGGTGACGTCCTCAGGAATGTCCTCTGCACAAGCGCCGTTATCTGCTAAAAAGATAACCAAGGTGTTTTCGAGTTGGTTATTTCTTTCTAGTTCATCTAAGATTTTGCCAATGCCTTGGTCCATCCGGTCTATTTGTGCGGCGTACACTTCCATGCACCGCGCCAACCATTCTTTATTTTCAGTGTCTTTCCAAGCGGGTTGACTTGGATCACGATCGGTCAACTTCCACTGCGAATCTAAGATGCCCCAGCGAACGAGTCGCTCTAAACGTTCTTCTCTTAATTGGTCCCAACCAGCATCAAAACGCCCTTTATATTTGGCAATATCTTCATCGTGTGCATGCAAAGGCCAGTGCGGTGCTGTGTAGGCGACATACTCAAAAAATGGTTGGCTACTGTGGTGTGCATGGTGAGAGGCTAAAAACTTCACAGCTTCATTGCTGATCGCATCCGTATAAAAAAATCCTGGTTGACGTGCTTCATGTTCTGCATTGTCATTGCCGCGGGTAAGGGTGTTGGGATCATAAAAACTACCTGCCCCAATAATGGTTCCGAAGAATTCGTCAAAACCGCGCTGTAATGGCCATGAGTCCGTGGGCTGTGTGAGACTACTAGATACGTGCCATTTACCACTGAGATAGGTGCGATAACCAGAGGACTTCAGCACTTCAGCTATCGTTGCGCAGCGGTGGTTCAGATTGCCCGCATATCCCTCAGGACCTGAGTCATAAGTCAAAATACCGATACCGGTTTGGTGTGGATGTAGTCCTGTTAAAAGAGATGCGCGAGAGGGGCTACACCTAGCGGTGTTGTAAAACTGAGTGAATCGAAGACCGCCTTGTGCTAGACGATCGAGGTTGGGTGTGTTCACTTCCCCGCCATAAGACCCTATATCTGAGTACCCCATGTCGTCATTGAGGATAAGCAATATATTAGGTTTCTGAGTCATTGAATTCTCCGCTTTACAAAAAAATTAATTTAAACGCTTGCCATTTTGTCGGTCAAATAAATGGGCAGACTTCGGGTCGAAGCTTAGATGGACTTCTTCGCCTTCACGCAAGGTCGAGAGTCCTTCCATTTTTAATTTCAGCCGAAGACTATGTGCCTCTAAATTGAGGATGGTGTTATCACCCAAATCTTCAATATGGAGAACACGGGCTGATAAGCCGTGTGGTGTCAATTTGAAGTCGTTGGGTCGAATGCCAACCGTAATTTCTTTCGATTGACTGGTAAATGCAGGGGCTTGGTGCGTACTACCTTGGATAGATACAGTGTTTTCCGTCCACTGTGCTGGTATCAAATTCATGGGTGGTGTACCAATAAAACCCGCTACTTCCATTGTGGAAGGCTCACCAAATATGTCCCTAGGTGTACCGACTTGTACGATTTCCCCCTCCATGAAGACGGCAATTCTGTCGGCCAAGGTCATCGCTTCTTCTTGGTCGTGGGTGACATACACAGTCGTTACGCCTAACTCACGTTGTAATTGGTGTAGTTCGAGCCGTGTTTCTAATCGTAACTTTGCGTCTAAATTGGAAAGCGGTTCGTCAAGAAGAAATATTCTTGGATGTCTAACGATTGCACGCGCTAGAGCGACACGTTGTTGTTGCCCCCCCGAAAGTTGACCCGGGCGACGGCTAAGCAAATGTGCAATACCAACGCGTTTTGCAGCTTCGTTCACTGCTTCTTCAATGGCTTGCTGAGATTGACCGACCATTTTTAGTGGAAAACCAATATTTTGAGCCACTGTCATGTGTGGATAAAGCGCATAACTTTGAAACACCATGGCTACATCGCGTGCACCTGGTTCGGTAAAAGTTACATCTTCACCATCAATCCACACTTGCCCGCCGCTGACAGGTTCTAATCCAGCCAGTATGCGTAAGGTAGTTGTTTTACCAGAACCTGAGGGTCCTAAGAGTACGAAAAATTCGCCGGCTTTGATTTCTAGATTGACGCCGTGAAGTACCGTGGTCTCTCCATGTCGCTTGGAGACTTTTTCCATTTTGACGCTTCCACGTGCACTCATCTTCTTCCTCCTCCTTTGACCGCTCCGACGGTGAGCCCTTTGACGATATGTCGTTGCGCGAGTAGGCCAAGCAAAATGACTGGGGCCATTGCGACCATAGACCCTGCGGCCACTTTTGCCCATTGCGTTTGTTCAACCGATATGAAATTAAACATGGCAACGGTGACAGGACGAACCCGATTCCCACCTAGCACCACAGCGAACATGAATTCATTCCAAGCGTTGAGGAAGACAAACACTGTAGTCACAGCAATACCACCGCCTACCTGAGGCAAGACAATGAACCACAACGCACGCCAACGACCAGCTCGGTCTAGCAGTGCCGCTTCTTCCATCTCGTAAGGAATATCCTCAAAGTAAGACACCAACAGCCAAATAGCAAATGGCAAAGAAAATGTCAGGTAGATGATTACTAAGCCGCTGTAGGTGTCTAGCCACCCAAAGCGCTGCAGCGTGAGGTAGTAGGGTATGACCAGACCCACTGGGGGCAGCATTTGCGTAGCCAGGATGTAGAACCCACTTGCGCGACGAAATGGATAGCGTAGTCGGGCTAATGCATAGGCAGCGGGTATAGCCAAGCACAGTGTAAAAAATGTAGCCGAGCACGTCACCACTAAGCTAGACCAAAGATTAGGCAGTATCGAAGAGGTGCCGAAAAGAACTTCTTTGTAATTACTCAGAGTGGGCGTGAAAAAAAACATCGGAGGATAGGCCAGAACATCACGTTCGGTTTTGAACGATGTTAAAAATGCCCACAAAACAGGAAAAGCCCAAACGGAAACCAACAGTCCTGAGACGGCATATAAGGTCACTTGACGACCAAAGCGATTCATGTGGATCCTTTGCGGCGGTGACGAAACAATGTCCAAGAGACAAGCATTGTGATAGCTAATAAAACAATAGCAAGTGCAGAGCCATAACCAATATTGAGCTCAGTAAATGAGGTTCGATAGGCGTAGAGGTTTAATATTTCTGTAGATGTACCCGGCCCGCCCCCTGTCGCGGCAAAAATAGCGGCAAATGCTGACAAAGCAGTCATCGTGCGTAGGATGATGACCATCACAATCGCTGGTCTTATGAGTGGCAATGTGATGTGCCAGAAACGTTGCCATGCATTGGCACGATCCAATCGCGCAGCCTCAAAGACATCGGGAGGGAGCGTGGCTAAGGTGGCCAGTAAGACCAAGAAGGCAAAAGGTGTCCACTGCCACGTATGGATGGCAATGACTGAAATCAGGGCTAATTGAGGATCTCCTAGCCAGTTGTAATTGCCTAGGCCAAGCGCCCGTGTAACGAGGTCAACCAAACCAAAGTCTGGTGCTAAAACCAATGTGCGCCAAAAAAGACCTACTACCACGGGTGCCAGGACGATTGGCAAAATCGCCGCTATCCGCATGATCGCTTGACCCCGTGGAATTTGCAAAACCAATAAGGCCAATGAGAGGCCGATCAAAATTTGAAGAACTACTGTTGAGGAGGTGTAGAGGAAAGTCAAACCCAGCGAATTCCAAAAACGCGGGTCTTCACCCATCTTCACGTAGTTGCCAAATCCTGCAAAACCTGAAATCCATGGCATGCCTAAATCGAGTTTTTGCAGACTGTTCCAAGCCAGAAAAACTAAGGGTGCTGTTGTGATTAAAAGTAAAAGTAAGAAAGAAGGAAGAAACAAAATCAGCGCGAAACGCCTCTCTTGATCTTCCACATTGGATTTATTTAAACCCATTGCATTGTGGTTGTTGAATTTAATATCAGTGTCTATCAACCACGCATGATTTGCGAAATGCGCACCTGGGCTTCGTCCAAGGCCTCTTTGGATTTCTTCTGGCCGACAAGCGCAGATTGGATAGCCGTGGCCATCGTCTCACCGATTGCGGGCCATTGTGGAACGCGAGGCCGCCAATCGACGTCTGTATCTTGGTCAAGCGATTCAAGAGCCGCTTGTATAAAGTTGTCACCAGACCCACGCATAGTGTTTATAAATTCATTGGAGCGCCATATAGATGTTCGGTTCACGCCAGATCGTTTAGCAGGGCCTTCAAACTTCCAAGATGTTCTTGCTTGGGTTTCTGCAGAGGTTGCCCAAGTGATGAAAAGCCAAGTTGCTTTTTTTGCCCGTTCGCTCAAGGCTGCGTTGATGGGGAATCCCCAGTTCCAAATAGAGGTTACCCGTTTTCCAGCAGGTCCACGGGGCCAACGGGCATAAGCAATTTTTCCAACAACTTTGGATTTTTCTGGGTTATTGATCACTGCAGCGGAAGAGTGCGCATCAAGATAACAAGCAACCGTACCTTGTGAGAAGGCGTCCGCAATATCAGGCCAGTTCCAATTACGCACTGCAGGTGGCGCAAATTGTGACAATGCACTTACGTACCAATCGAGTGCGCTGATCGCTTCTGCGCTGTTTACAACTATTTCTTTGCCGGAGAACCAATTTCCACCAAAACCACGAAACAGCGAAGGATAAATATACATATTTTGGCCAGCTCCTGAAAAGCCGCGCATGGCAAGACCATACATGCGATTTGTAGGATCATTTAATGCTTTTGCATTTGCAAGTAATTGCTCATAGGTATCCGCAGGCTTGAGACCTTTTGCTGCGTAGAGGTCTTTGCGATACACCTGAACTGTTACTTCGCCGTCATAAGGAATCCCGTAGGGTTTACCGTCCACAGAATCTGCTTCACGCCAAGCTTTCAAAATGTCGTTGTAATTGAACCATCCAGGGTCTGTCAGGGTTGCGTCATTCAAATATTTATCGAGAGGCTCCACCCATTTATTGGCGACATATAAGGGGTAGTACATCGGGTCTGCAGCATGCGTAGCGTATGTGCCCGTCTTAGAAGAGAGATCGAGCATCGCCTTTTGACGAATTTGCCCTGGGGGTACTTTTTCAGCACTGACTTTAATTCCCGTGAGCGCCTCAAACTGCGGGAGTAAACCCAGCAAGTTGTCAAAATAGCTTGCAGGTATTACCGCTAAGCTAATCGATTCACCTTGTACTTGTCGCCAATTAATTTTTGCACTGGTGTAGGCGGCCAATTCAGGAGTTTGAGCGAATACGGATGATAAGAATCCCGTCCCTCCCATTCCAGTCATACCAAGAGCAGTGGCTTTACCGATAAATTCCCTGCGTGGTTGGTTAGGGATATTTTCCGTCAAATTGTTTTTTTCCATGGTCGCACTCCAAAAAGGTTAAAGAGATTTTTACAGAGAAAAAGGGCTTGGCAAACTATTTCAATTTTTGCATCATATGACGCTACAAGAGAGTTCCGTCATCTAATAGGTTAGGGATTTCCCTTGATATATAACGTTACATGACATATACCATGGCCCGGGTGTTTAAAGATAGGTATTGTTGCGATGAGGGGTGATGGAGTTCATTTTGTTTCCTTGAATAAAGTTATAAAGACGATGAATGAAACTGGTCGCGACATGCTGACTAAATATAAAGAAACTAGTCGCGGCGGTTTGGCTGTCAACGTTGTCGAGTGCTGATTTAATTAAGAATTTTTTTTAAAACTGGATCGTCCAACTTTCGCCAAACAACAACCTGAAAGAATATCAATATGCAGACCAACTGGATTGGCAATAAACGGGTGCCTGGTGGCGGTGGGGAAATTGCAGTTCTAAATCCGGCTACAGAAGAGTTAATAGATCTCATACCCAAAGGTACCAAAGATGATGCCGATGCTGCTGTCTTATCAGCGCGACGTGCATTTGGCTCTTGGGCGGCGCGTTCTCCCATGGAGCGGAGAAACGCAATCCGATCAGCGTCTGAAAAACTCGCCGGTATAAAAAGTGAAGCTGCTAAGTTGTTCACTTCTGAGATGGGTAAACCTTTGCAGCAAGCGGAGGTCGAAATCAATGCGTCTATAGAAATGATGCGATCATTTTCTGAATTGGTTGTACATCTTCGAAGTGGACAGCAAATGTCGCCTAACGGGGAGTTGAATTTTCAGCAGCGTTTCCCTCGCGGAGTTGCGGCTTGTGTGGTGCCATGGAACTTTCCAATTGCTGTTGGATTGGAAAATGTGGTGCCTAACTTATTAGTTGGAAATACCGTTGTTTGGAAGCCTTCAGAAAAAACTCCGCTGACTTCGCGACTCATAGCAGAAAAGATCTTCGATCACCTGCCCGAAGGCGTTATGAATGTTTTATTAGGAGACGGGGAAGGTGTTGGTGACCCCTTGGTTCGTCATCCTGATGTGGATGTATTGGTTTTTGTTGGAAGTGAGCGAACAGGACGTCGACTTGGGGAAATTTGTGGAAAGGGCTTGAAGAAGGCCATACTCGAATTAGGTGGAAAAGATGCGCTGATAGTAGATGAGACAGTAGATGTTCAAGCGGCAGCGCGGTTGGCTGCTGAGGCCACCTATTTCAATGCGGGGCAAATATGTACTTCAACGGAGCGTTTGTTCATATCAAGAAAGATATTTGAACCTTTTGTCGAGGCGTTAGTAAAAGAGTCTTTGGCAATTAAGGTGGGAAACGGTTTAGTGGAAGGGGTACGAATGGGGCCTTTAATTGATCATTTGCAAATTGAAGTGGTCACAGGGCAAGTGCGTGGAGCCGTATCCAAGGGGGCCGCAGTTTTGTGTGGCGGAGATCGATTAGAAGGAAAAGGATTTTTTTACCCGCCTACTGTCATAACAGGAGTGTCTCCAGATTCTGAGCTAATGATTGAGGAGACATTTGGACCAGTTGCTCCCTGTATTCCATTTGATGATTTTGACGAAGCAATTGCGCTTGCAAATAGCACGCGTTTTGGTCTGGCAGCTATTGTTTGTACAACTTCAGCACCAAGGGCGATGCAAGCAATTCACTCTATAAGGGCTGGGATGGTGAAAATAAATACTATGCGAGGTAAAGCACCTGGTGCAACTTCTGAGCCCTTTAATTCGAGCGGATTGGGGCATGGATATGGCGTAGAGTTTTTACATGAATTGACTCGTCAGAAGTCGATTCATTGGAAAGGACTTTTGTCATGAAGGATGAAAATATGAACTCAAAAAAAAGAATTGGTTTTATTGGTCTGGGCCTAATGGGAAGTGGCATGGCTATGAACATCATGAAAAAGCACGGACAACTCAATGTCTTTGATCTTGATAAGGTTGCTGTTGCCCAATTAGTTGCTAGTGGAGCTACACAAATGCAATCTGCAAAAGAATTAGGGGCTAATTCAGATATTGTCGTTTTGTCATTGCCTGAACCATCCATTTCATTGGCTGTTGTTTTAGGGAAAGAAGGTTTGATACAAGGCCTTGCACCAGGTGCGCAGGTTATCGAAATGTCCACAGATGGAATTGAAGCTGTTCGTGAATTAAACGAAGCTCTATCCAAGCATGGCGTGGGCTTCATAGATTGCCCCGTAGGCAAAGGGCCGGCCGCTGCTAAGACGGGGGATCTTCGAATTTTTGCTTCTGGCGACCCTGATGTCTGTAGTTCATTAAATTGGGTTCTATCGATGATGGGAAGTAAGGTGGATCATTGCGGACCCATTGGGGCAGGTCAAGCGATTAAATTGGCCAATAATTTATTGTCTTGTGGGTATGGCGCTTTAATCTCTGAGGCCTATTCCATGGCGAAAAAAGCCGGTGCCAATCTCGACATATTCTGTGATGCATTGCCCCAGACAGCAGCCAATAGCTGGCCGCTCCAAAATGTTTTTGTAAACAAAGCTTTCCAAGGTGACTTCACACCTTATTTTCGTCTCTCTGCGGCATACAAAGACTATAAGTTAGTAGTTTCTATGGCCGAGTCACTTGGTTCGCCCATACGTGCTGGTAAAAGTGTGCTTGCTTATTATGCTGAGGCTGTAGAGGCTGGTCATAGCCATCGTGATTTTGGTGCACTGGCTTTAGTCAATAACCCGGAGTTGTTGCGTGAGTAAAAAAAACCAAAACGCTGTGTCTGATAGCGAATCCATTGGATTATTTAAAAAATCAGTTCGGCAAGCTGAGATATTTAAATTGCATCGTGATAGTCCGGTTGCGATGCATCGTCAACTAGCCCAAGAAATTCGAGATGCGATCAGTGATGGAGTTTACAAGCAGGGCGATCGCATCGTCACGGAGCATGAGTTAAGTCAGAAGCATGGTGTTTCTCGCATAACTGCTCGACAAGCTGTGATGCAATTGGTAGACGAGGGTTTGTTAGTCAGGCGACAAGGCAAAGGTACTTTCGTCACTGCGCTACCCGTTCAGCATGAACTTCTTGAGCCGCATGGTTTTGTGGATGAATTGGTAGCTCAGGGCATTAATCCGGAAATCGATCTTCTGGAGTTTTCTAAGGAAGTGCCATCTGCTCGCGTTGCTCAACGTCTCAAGTCAGGCAGTAAATCCATAACTTCTTGGAAGCGTTTGTATCGCCGCAAAGGTGAACCTTTTGCTGTAGCTTGGGTTTATCTAGGTGCGCAAATAACTGGAGTTACACGCGACCTTGCTGCATGTCAAACC
>JBAXNJ010000018.1:0-12369 GCA_037133815.1 Betaproteobacteria bacterium | reverse complement strand
ATTCAATGTGCCTGCTTGGGCACCGTGTTCAAACTCCCAATGAGCACAGTGACGGTTGTTGAAGATGTGGGCATGGTGGCGATGGCGGCGCTGATGCTGGGTTTTTCAATCTGAACTTGAACTTTTTTAGCAAGCCAATAGCTAAGTGACAGCATCGGGCCACTACCTAATTACGTAAACTGAGCTTAACTTGACGATGCCGTGCAACGCGCTTTTAGGCGTGCAGCCTGACCGGTAGATATTGACAGATTAGGCGGACAGGTCCGCGAGTGGGCCAAGCACAAGGGGAGGCATACGGGATCAGTCAAAAGTTGGCGCCTGGGCTAAAACTGCTTCGATGCCAATTCAGATGCTCACATAGCAACTAATGAACCCATGAATTCCAGCATGTTTTTGCCAAATGCCTGCGGGTCTTCGAAATAGGGAAGTGCGCCAGTATCAAATACTGTGAAGCGCCAATTGCCCCGCGCAGTAAATCGCTCCTTACCCCGGTAATCGACAAAATCACCGCGCACACCGTGGCTCATCCAGACAGGCAGGCGAAGCCCGTCGTAGACAGTGGTGATATCGGCGCTAAACATCTGGGCTGACAAAAAGCACAAAGGCGCATGCTCTGCGCCTGGCTGGCGCGTGGTCCAGACCGCGTACTCGTACATAGTTTCGTCAATGGCGCGGGAGCCCCAGGTCTTGTTCAGAAAATAGCGAATCACGCCCGGTCGCGTGAGACCTTTGAAAAGAAGGCGGCCCCACCCCGGACCATTTAAAGTGGACCACAACCAGTTCTGTCCATAGGTGGTTCCTTCTGTTGCTTGGCGCAGTTTGAGACCGGTCATGCCGGTGGGACTGACTAGGGACAGGGTATTGAAGGTTGTGGGTTGTTCGAATGCGGCGCGTGCCAGAAATTCACATGACAAGGACGCGGCCATGGCATCAATCGGTTGTTCGCTGTGTTGCGTGCGAATGTAGGTGCTTAGGTCCAAGATGGCGTCTGTCATCAGGCGGGGGGTATACAAGCGGTCCGAGCGTTCAGAGGTGCCGTAACCCGGTAAATCGATGGCATAGACCGTGCGATGCTGACTCATTAAATCGAACATTGGCCGAACCTCGGCAGCGCTTGCCGCAGCGTTGACGGTATGGACCAGGAGCAAGGGCTTGCCTTGTCCTTTGACATAGGCGCACAGCAAGCCGCTTTTACTTGGTATTGAACAAAGCTGTCCGTTGAGTGAAAGCAAAGGTGGCCTTAGTTAGACGACGTAGATCCTAACGTCAATCTAAAAGGTTTTCAACCCGCTATGTAGTTGTGCAGTTGCTGGATCTTCAAACCAGCAGAGATGCTTTCTTTTTTATCTGATGTTATTGGGCATCACATCAAGCACATAGTCACAAATAAAATAAACAAGACATGCAACTAACGCAAATATTATCAACATCTGAAGTGTTTCTTTTTTATCTTGCAGTAGGTATAGCAAATTCCTTCTGTAAAAGAAAAACACCATGATGAGTGCAATTAAGATATAGAACGGTTCTAGGTTCACCGCAGATCCTCATAGTTGCCTTTGTACGGAATGACATGACGAACTCCACCTTTTGGATATTCAACATCGCCCTTGCGTCTTGGTATCAAGTGAACGTGACAATGCCAAACAGATTGTCCTGCAATTTCACCGCAGTTCATGCCGATGTTAAAACCACCGATAGTTGAATCTGAATCAAGTAAAAATTTCCTCTGCGCTTCTATTAACTGATGGATTGCTAATACCTCTGCAGGCGCTAGACCGAAGTAATCAACCGTGTGTCGTTTCGGTATGAATAGGGTGTGACCTTCGGTAACAGGAAACGCATCTCTTGTTGCATACGCAAGGTCGTTCTCTGCAATGATGCGTTTTCTGTCTATCGTTTGAACCTCACAGAATAGGCAGTCTGTTGAATCACTCATGTTTTCCAATCCATCTCAAGAATGACAATATGGTCCCAGCTAGGATACATCTTGTGTAATGTCACCGTCTACCGAGATTGCACAGGCAAACCCTGAAATCGACTACACCATAATTCGCCCATTCGCTCGTATTTCAATCGGAGATAAACCATGAAAACATTCGCCATATCGCAAACGCAGATGGAACAGCGTGTAGCGCGCTTTCAGGCCTTGAAGCCACTCGCCATTCAGCAGGGGGATGTCGTGCCGCAGGATGCGCGCGACGTGGTGTATGCACGCAAGCTGTTGTCGGTGATCGGACTCGAAGGTACCGCGAAGACACCCATCAACAGCGCGGCGCCCATCATCGGCGCCGGCGGCATGACGATGACGCTCGCAATCTGCCCGCCCGGTCAGGGGCCGGGGTTGCATTCGCACCGCGAAACCTACGAGACGTTTACCGTGCTTGGCGGCAAGTTTGAAGTCACATGGAATGACAACGGTGAAAACCGCCTCGAACTAGATATGTTTGACACGATTTCAATTCCGCCAGGTGTGTGTCGCGCGTTTCGCAATATCGGCACGGTGGAGGGTATTTTGCAGGTGCTTATTACGGGCGGGGTGCACGACATGAACGACATTGCGTTCTCTGCCAACGCAGCCGCAAAAATTGAATCTGCGGCACCTGGGGCGCTTGATCACTTCAAGAAAGTAGGCTTTCGATTTGACGCTGGTCAGGAAGCCTAACCTCGCTCCAATTAACAAAAGATAAAAATAAATTATGTCTGTTGTGCATGACAAGCCTTAGAAAGAGCCAGAGCGGCTGCCAAGAAAAATTCAGTGGTGAATGAACGAAGGGTTAAGCGCATTCCAAATTCGATCGGATGTAAATGGCATATCCATTTGTTGGATTCCTTTTTGGCGTAATGCATCTATTACCGCATTCGACAAAGCAGGCAATGAGCCAGAACAACCTGATTCGCCCACTCCTTTAGCGCCTAGTAAATTGAGTTTGGTCGGAACGCAATAATTCTCTGAATGCAAGTGCTTGATAGACCCTGCACGTGGCATCGCGTAGTCCATATACGAGCCCGTCAGCAACTGGCCAGTTTCGTGGTCGTAAATAGCGCGCTCGCCAAACGCTTGTCCCCATCCTTGAATCACGCCGCCATGCACCTGCCCTTCCACTAGGAGAGGGGAAATTACGTTGCCAACATCGTCTATTGCAATATAGCGAACAACCTCAGACTCGCCAGTCTGAATATTGATTTCAACCTCAGCAATGTGGCATCCATTTGGAAATGTTGAACCTGAAATGGTTTCACCAGTAGCTTCAATTGTGAGCGCTTGTGAAGCCCAAGTTTTGAACAAGTTGGCTAATTCGGCGCGCTGATTGGAGGACACATGTACAAAGCTATTTTTTTCAAAACCTACTTGAGAAGGTTCGCATGCCCACTGCTCAGCTAGTTTTTGAATAATGATATCTTTTAATTTTTGGCACATGCTTTTAACGGCACTGCCAGCACCATAGAGCGTTCTAGAGCCACCTGTAGAGTTGCCTACTAAATTGTTATCGTCAACGTCCGCCTTGTAATCGACGCAATCAGATGGCAAGCCCAATTCTGTTTTAATGATGCTTGCAAAAGAGGTTTCATGACCTTGTCCTGATGCACCCGTCAAACCCAATACATGCAATTTGCCATCCGCACCCAATGCACCTTTGATTTGGTCCATGGCTGCAGAGCTAGGCGCAGATGCCTCCAAGTAGTAGGCCAAACCCCACCCGTAAAGATGGCCTCGCGCGAGTGCAGATTTCTTTTTTTCTTCTACTGTGCTTCGGTCAAAAAGAGTTAAGGCCCGATCCATCACGTTCTCAAATTCACCGCAGTCATAGATGGTACCCATCGCGGTTTTATAGGGAAAGGCGTTTACAGGTACAAAGTTCTTTTTTCTAATTTCAACAATATCAAATCCATGTTGATGCGCTGCATGGTCAAGTAGCCTCTCGATGGCGTAGGCGATGTCGGGACGACCAGCGCCTCTATAGGCTGACACTGGCACCGTATTGGTATAGCGCAAGTCTGACTGCATATACAGGTGGGGGACTTGATACGGCCCACCCATGGTGATGGATAAATTACGCGTTCCTATATGGGTGCTGAAGTAACAATTAAAGGCGCCAAGATCGACCTGATCTTCAAAGCGAATCGCTTGTATATAACCTTGATCATCTAAAGCGATAAAACCTTTGAGGTCAATTGCGCGACCATGCCAGTCACTGAGAAATATTTCAGAACGCGAGCCAACCCATTTCACAGGTTTCTTGAATTTTTTAGACGCCAAAATAACTAAAGCATGCTCAGAATACACATTGCCACGCAATCCAAAAGAACCGCCCACATCTTTAGTATGAATTTTGAAGTTATCAACGGGCCATTTAGTCACCAAGTTTAAAAACTTCAATATGCCCCCCGCGCCTTGCGAAGGCGTATAAACATGCGTGCAATCCTCTTGTTCCTGATAACTAGCCACTACCGCTCTTGGCTCCATGGGTGAACCAATAAGACGTTGACTTTTTATAATTAAATCACTGACAAATTTGGCACCCTCAAAGGCTTTGAGCGTAGATTCACGATCGCCACTTTCAAAGCGGACCGACAAATTTTCTGCAACCCCTTCATGCAACTGTAATTGATTAGATTTGGCAGATTGCTCGAAGCTTGAAATACTCTCTAGGGGTTGGTAGTCAATTTGAGCCAATTCAGCAGCGTCTTGTGCTAAGGCAGCAGAAGTTGCAATCACCATCGCAATAGGTTGGCCCACAAAGAAAACTTTGTCCTTTGCCAGTATGGGCATAGGCACAACTTTTTGCGGCTCTCCTTGTGCATTTTTTACATCAACTACGTTAGGTAAGGCATCGAACCCTGCGGCCGCCACGTCGTCAGCAGTTAGCACTGCAACTACCCCGGGGGCTTTCAAAACATCGTCGTAAGAACACGATATTAATTTTGCATGTGAGTGGACAGAACGAATCACACTTGCGTGCAACAGATTCTCGGCATGAAAGTCTGAACTAAATTGCCCAGACCCAGTGATCAATCGGTGGTCTTCCTGACGTAACAAGGTATTCATAAGATTCATACTTTTGCGGCTTGTTTTTGCATTTCTTTAGCGGCTTGATCAACTGCCTTGACAATATTGAAATAGCCGGTACAGCGACAAATATTGCCCTCCAATCCATCGGCAATTTGATCTAAGGTGGGGCTTGGATTGTGTTGGAGTAACGAAACACTCGCCATGATCATGCCGGGCGTACAAAACCCGCACTGCAAAGCGTGACATTGTGAAAAAGCAACTTGCATTGGATGGAGTTTTTCAGCGCCTAAACCTTCGATGGTCAGCACCTCGCAATCTTGCGCTTGAACGGCCAGCACAGTACAAGATTTGACAGCTTGTCCATTGACATGAACTGTGCAAGCACCACACTGGGTTGTATCGCACCCGACATGCGTACCCGTTAGGTGAAAGCTGTCACGGATTAAATCCACCAGCAACGTTCTTGGCTCTACCTCGGTTGAAACAGCTAGGCCATTGAGTTTGAAACTGACTTTCATGCTGACATATATTTAGTGAACATGCGCCATATTACTAGGGAAGCAAGCTCAGTCTTGGTAATTAAATTACTTTTCTTAGTATATGAGAACGATTCAAAGTATGAGCACGAACTTCAATGGGCCAACGGCCTTTTTCTACTGCCAAAGCCCATTCTTTTGATGAAATGGCTTTTGGGTCGGTAAGACCATAAATAGCTAAATATTTGGCAATCCCATCTGTATTAAGAGACTTGGAATGACCGGCAATCATCATTTCACCGGGTGCAAGTTTTAAACGAGTAACCCATGCCACACCGGGAACTTTAAGTAATTCAGGGATATGCTCTTTGTCATAGACCTCATTAAAAAGATTTTCGAACTCCTCTTTAACGTCCATTGAGGCGAAAAATTGATGTGTTACTTTGTCCATATAAGCGCTCCATGAAAGTAGTTTTAATTAACGAATATTAATGGGTTTGAATTTCATGCCCCAGCACCCAGGCAATTAAATTCTCCATATGGTACTGATATGCGATTGGATCCTATTCCTAAACAGGGTTTACCCCTCAATCAGAAACTGTCAAAAGGAGCAATATAGGCTCTGCAGTTGATGCCAATATTGAAGCCGCCTCCTAGGCAGTCTTTATTGTTTTGATTACCATTTGAAGTGCGAGGAAACTTACGCATTAAAAAGGAGACTATTGTCATGAGTAAAGCATCTTGGGTTTACAACTTAAACGGCGACAACCGCGGAATCATTCGTAACTTGGCGCCAGGTATTGAGGCGACTATATTTCCGGGGGAAAATGTCATGCTCTCCGTAGTGCGAATTGAACCAAATTCACAGGGAACAGTGCATGCGCATCCTCAAGAGCAATGGGGGGTTTTACTCGAAGGAAAATGCACGCGCATTCAGGATGGTGAAGCCATTGATTGCGTTGCTGGTGATTTCTGGCAAACTCCTGGAGGTGTTATGCATGGCATCACTACTAATGATTCGTCAGCGTTAGTGCTTGATATTTTTAGTCCTCCACGAGAAGAGTATAAAAAATCTGGTGCTGGCTTTGGTTCTGCCAAGACATAAGGTTTATCTCATTTGGCAATATGGCTTAGCAAACTGTTCGAGCCTTTTCAGGAGCTTCTATGAAAATTATTAGATTACTCAGTTTTTTTGGGATTTTTATAACTAGTCTTGCTTACGCCTCGGATGGATTTATTTTGGTGCAAGCAACATCGTCTGACAACTCTGCGCGTTCTAGTTCCAGAAATTCAAATGATAAAAAATCTGATACTGTTGTTATTTCTACGCCTAAGCCTAGAGAGCGCGTAGTGCCTCAAACACCACAACCAAGTCCTGCGCCACCCATACCTGTGATTGTCTTGCCAGTAGCGCCGCAAAGGTAAATCCATCAGTCGTGAAATACTTACAGGCTCTTTTCCTTGTATTGATTGTTGCCTGCACCCATACAAAGAGAGATGCGGTAAGTCTAAATAAGGTGGCCACCACTTTTTTAGGTGGCTCTGAAAAAGATGCCTATAACATTAAGCTTTTCTATACAGTAGACGGAAAGTTTGATTTCTTAACTTCGACTGCCACTGCGCAAGTTGCCAGTCTGTACCAAACAGAGAGGGATGAGGCGCTTAAAGCAGCGACTATCAAGGCCAAGCAACAAGTCTTCGAGTTCATTAAAAATACAATTGAATCGGAACGATTCATTAGTTCAGTTGTAAACAGTATTGAGAACTCAGATGCTGTACCCAAACATAAAGGTACCCCTAGTGACGCCAAATTGGCACACTCAGTGCGCGACAGTATCAAGTCGAAAAGCGATGCAATTTTGCAAGGTGCTTACGTTTCAGATGCCGTGTTGGATTTAAGCACTGGCCTCATAGTTGTCACAGTCCGTTCAGGAAGAAGAAATTAGTAATATATAGCCATTTAAACTTTTACGATCTCGCGTGATGCGTAATTTACTAAGGAGAAAAAATTGAAATTAATTTCAAAATCACAAATTTATTTGTTTTTACCTTTCTTTTGTTTTAGCTTGACATCTATATCGCAATCGTTGGGTGACGAAAAATACAAGCCAGACATAGGTCAGACAGGAAAAGACGTAATTTGGGTCCCCACACCTGACCAATTGGTAGACAAGATGCTGGCTACAGCCAAGGTCACAGACAAAGACCTTGTCTACGATCTAGGAGCAGGTGACGGAAAGATTGCTATTGCTGCAGCTTTAAAGTTTGGTGCCAAATCTGTTGGTATTGAATACAACCCCGATATGGCGGCTTATGCGCAACGTAATGTTGAGCGTGCTGGTGTGCAAGATAGGGTACGCATTATTCGAGGCGATATCTTTGAGGAAGACTTTTCAACAGCCACAGTGGTCACTCTTTACTTGTTGCCTGATCTCAATATTAAGTTAAAACCCATATTGCAAAAAATGAAAGCTGGTACCCGCGTAGTTTCGAATTCATTCAGTATGGGTGATTGGGATGCTGATGAAGTGATCGAGGTAGACCGGGGGCAAGGTTTTTTTTGGATTGTTCCGGCCAGAATTGAGGGCCGATGGGACATTCGAATTTCAGGACAAAAGGGCTTACTCGAACTTAATCAAAAAAATCAAAAATTTGAAGGAAGTCTTAGGCTAGGCGGTAAAACATTTAACGTAACCAATGGTCATTTGCGCGGCGCTTCTTTTACCTTTGATTATGAACGCCCAGACCAAAGTTATGTGAAAGTGAGCGGTACTGTTGATGGGCCTAATATGAAGGCTCAGCAAAAAGTATTGAGCGCAGCAGTCGAACTAAATGGTAAGCGTAATTAGCTCTATAAGACTCAAGCACGTTCACTGTTAAAGCCAATAGTCTTTTTGGTGTGATATTTTTCTCGAAAATGGATTATGACTAAGAAAAATCCACCACTAATCAATACAAGAAGTGATATGTGAACTGCATTTTGGCTAATTGCATAACTAATACTAGAGTAAGTTAGGTAAGCACAAGCCAAACAGAAAATTGCAGGTGTAACTGGGTAGAGTGGCACTGTAAAAGTCCTTGGCTTTAGTGGTTCTCGCAATCTAAGCCTAAATAAAGATAGGCCCACCAAGCAAAGAAATCCCCAAAATACAGGCGCAGTGAACTCCACCATGGCAGAAAAACCATCTGACTCGTGCGTACCAAATGCAATCAATAAAAGACTAATGAACGTCTGAAAAAGATAGGCATGTGTGGGGCTGCCTTTTTGACTTTGCCAGTATCCCAAAGTGCTTAAAGTTTGCCAGTCTCTACCAATAGCAAAACTTGATCGAGCTCCAACGATCATGGTTGCATTAATACTTGTTAAAGCCGCAATTGCAACAAACAAACCTAAAGCTTTTTGAGCCTCTGGGCCAAATGCCATGCCTATCAGATCAGAGGCTGCAGTTTTACTTTCTGCCAAGCCTTTAATGCCAAGACCAGATATCAATGCGATATTAACTAGTAGATATATTGCGGTGAGTATGGTCATGCTCAAGACAATTACGCGCACCATGGCTTTGCTACCGCCTTTTAGCTCGGCTGAAACATAAGCAGATTCATTCCACCCTCCAAAAGTGAGTAATACAAAAACTAACGCAAGGCCGATCATTGTTAAAGGCGGAGAATTACTAAATAAAGTAGTGGATTGAACGCTTTCATTCGTTGGTAAAAAAACACCTGCTACTACAACTGCAACCAATCCCAGCACTTCAAATACTGTCAAAAACATCTGTAGCCGCACCGAAGCGTTAACACCTAGTACGTTGACTAAAGTTAGGATCAACACAATTGAAAATGCCCATATCGAATTAGACAATGGCCCGAAAGACCATACCTGTGAAAAATAATCACCAAAAACAAAGGCTAAAAGCGCTATTGAGCCAGGGTTGATGATGGATGCACGAGACCATGCATATAAAAAAGAAACATGACGACCAAATGCGCGATACAAAAAATGATAATCACCCCCTGCATGTGGATAAGAAGTACACAGTTCGGCATAGCAAAGCGCTCCTAATAAGGAAACTAGCGCTCCCACCAACCAAATAACTATTAACCAGCCAACATCTCCAGTAACTCCAGCAACCATAGAGGGTGTTTTAAAAATACCCGCACCGATGACGATGCCAACAATTAATGCAATTGCGCCCCAAGGGCCAAAAGTTTTTTGCACTTCATTATTTGTGTTGGAATCTTTACTCAATTTATTCATCCTTATTTATTTATAGAGTTTAAATCTCTTGAAAGATAAAAACTCAGCATCTTATGGCTTGATTTGAAGAGAAGTTTTTTAGAAATTTAATCAATAGCGTGCTCACGGCCGCAGATTGTTCTTGCTGCACCCAATGTCCTGCATAAGGAACGAGTTCGCACATCGTCATGCGCGTGCAAGTCTGGTTTTGCATTTTTTTAAATGCTCCAGGAAATTGATAAGTTCCCCAATCGCTTTGACCAGAAATGAATCCAGACGGTACGTCAATAGTCTTGCCTGAAAAAAGATTTAAAGCAGGTTGGCAAGATGCCTCTGTGCCACAACGGTACCAATGCAGCCCACCTTGGAAACCGGTTCGCTGATAGCTTTGTGCGTAGACCGATAGCTCTTCTTCGGTTAGCCATTTGCAATGCGCAATATGCTGCGCATCGGGCATGTAATGCGCTGACGTTTGTGCCATGTCTTGGTCTGCGTCCATAACGTAATAAGTCGGAAGCAGTGCCAGGGATTCTGCGCTCAAGCTAGGTAATGGGTGGGGTTTGTTTCCAATCCAGTCGGCACTTTTAGAGTGGTAGTACGCCCGTAAAAAATTGTGTAACCCTTGCTTAGCATATTGCATATCAGCGTTGGCCTCAGGCCCAGAGTAGTACCACTGGTAATGCTTTCTTGGTTTGTCCAAATCCGATAGCTGCGCCACTACTTTATGGACGCATTCAAATGGACTCTCACGTACGGTAATAGAACCATCCACACCCACTGGCAGCTCTGGTGCGCCAGTAAAAGGAGCACTCATCATCACCACCGACCCAAATACATCGGGTCTAGTAAGTGCGCACCATCCCGCAACCCTAGATCCAAAATCATGTCCAATGACTGCGTGCACTTTTTGAATACCCAATGAACGCAGAAGAGCCAATTGATCTGTTACCAAATTAAGAGGGCCGTAGGGTGCGAGGGAGGTGTTGTAGTCAGCGTCCCATCCTGTAGTCTCGCCATAGCCTCGTTGGTCAGGAGCGATCACGTGATAGCCCTCAGCAGCTAAAGACGGCATAACCTTTCGCCAACTGTAGGCCAACTCAGGAAAGCCATGCAGTAAAAGTACACAAGGCTTTGTATGCGTAGAAGACGGTTGATTAAAACCGGCTTCTAAAAAATGCATATTTAAACCGTTTACGCCAGAGACAATCCTAGAGCGTATTCCATCTGGCAATTGCAATGCATGCATAAAGGGCGCCTCAATACTTGCTTATTCCACACGACCAATGCGACGTATGGCGGCGGCGATACGCTGTGAGTCTTTCTCTAGAAATGCTTGGAAGGCAGGGGCATCACGAACGTCTAAAGGTGCACCCAAACGCGACATGTGCGCTACAAATTCGCTATCTCCAGCGGCGCGCGCCACATCGCGTCGCAGTTGCGTCAACATGGCTTCTTCTGTTTTTATGGAAGCGAACAGACCTACCCACAAATAAAATTCGACATCTTTGTAACCCAATTCGATGGCGGTGGGGGTCTCGGGCAATAGCGAATGACGGACGGTTCCTGTGGTGACCAAAGCACGTAGTTCACCAGCTTTAATTTGAGGCGCTAAAACAGCTGGTGCGCCTGCGGTAGTCGCCACCACATTACCTAGTACTGCGGTCAGCGCAGGACCCCCGCCAGAATAAGGGATGTGTCGCAACTTGATACCAGCTGCGTGGGCCAACATCTCAATAGGCAGATGTACTGCGCTGTAAGCACCCGATGAAGAATAGGCAATCATGTCGGGACGTCTTTTGGCGTCTGCTACAAAGTCTTCATAGGTTTTCCAAGGCGAGTCAGCTTTGACGACCAGCACCAGTGGGTCGGCGACGATAAGCGAGAGCGCAGCGAAATGGCTGCGATCAAACGCTACGTTGCGTCCAAATTGGCGCTCAGCTTCAGGCAGGGTGTTGATAAATGGGTGAGCCGCTAGCAAGGTGTATCCATCGGCAGGGGCATTGGCCACGGTAGACATACCGATGGCACCACCTGCGCCCGGCTTGGTGTTGATCACCACCGGTTGCTTCCACGTCTTAAAAAGCGACTGAGCTATCGCCCGACCGGTTTGGTCCACCACACCACCGGGCGGAAACGGCACGACCAATTGCACGGCACGGTTTGGAAAGCCAGACACCTGCGCTATGGCGGGGTCGAAACCTAGCGCGCCGGCTAGGCCAAGACTACTGAAACCCAATGCGCCGTTACTTAAAAAAGTGCGTCGACTCCAAGGCGTAAGGTGGGCAGGATGGATGTTGTGTTTCATATGGACTCCTATTTATTACGGGGTGAGCTAAAAATTTAAGGCATGGCCTGAACCACGCGTTGCGCAGTCAAGGGTAAGTCGCGCACACGCACTCCCATCGCATGATGGATCGCGTTCGCGACAGCGGCGGCGGTAGGGCCTGTCACGCCTTCTCCAACGCCAAGCCAAGGTTGGTTAGGTTGGTTAGTTTGGGGCATGAGTAAGACCTCGACTACAGGTACTTCGCTGAAACGCAAGATGGGGTAACTCTCCCAATCCGTGCTTGTGATGCGCTGACGGTCAAAGGTAACTTGTTCTTTTAATATCCAACTGACGACTTGTATCACACCGCCCTCGATTTGAT
>JBAXNJ010000017.1:0-12507 GCA_037133815.1 Betaproteobacteria bacterium | reverse complement strand
GCGGTCACTGCAATTAGATGTTGATGAAGTTGTGCAGGCGGACAACCCCCATCAAGCAACCATCGCTTGGCAGACGTCAGCAAAGTCATGGTTTCTTGGGTAGTGAATGTTTTACTTTGCACCACAAAGGCCGTGCGTGATGGGTCTAAGTTTTGTAAGGTGTTGAATAAACTCCAAGCATCCACATTCGATACATAGTGCACTTTGACTGGATGCCCACCCAACGGTTGCGTCTGGTTGACCAACGCACCCGTAGTCATGCGGGGCCCTAAATCGGACCCGCCAATACCTAAGTTCACAACGTCGGTGATGGGCGATTGTTTAAAACCCAGTAGTGCACCAGAACGGACTTTTTCAGCAAAAAGGCAGACACGCAATAACTCGGCGGCAACTTTTGAAGAAATAGCCTCGCCCCAAGGTGGATTGGCTACGTGGCTACCACGCAATGCCACGTGTAAAACAGCACGGTTCTCAGTTTGGTTAATTGCCTCACCTTGAAACATAGCGAGGGATTGTTCTTTGACATGTGACTCATTCGCCAATGCAAAAAGCTTCGCCATCACATCTGCATTAACTCTTTGGTGCGAGTAGTCCAGCGTGATGCCCGCCGCAGAAACTTGCATGGCAGCCTGCCGATGGGTATCAGTGAGCAGGTTTCTTAAATGGGTGGATGTGGCGCCCGGCAATGCGGCAAGAGCCTTCCAAGCTTTGCGCTTTTGCGGGGGAATAAACGTTGGCATCTAGGTATTTTAGGCGGATGCCATCTCAAACATTAGTGCCTAGTTTTCTTCAAACCAGCAAAGATTTTCTCTTGCCATCAAAGCAGATGAAGCGGCAGGCCCCCAACTTCCAGCAGGGTATTCGCGTGGCTTTTCGTCTAGTGTTTCCCAACCATGCAAGATAGGCTCCACCCAAGTCCATGCGGCTTCTAATTCATCACGGCGCATAAAGTGTGTCAGGCGACCCTTGATGACGTCCATCAACAAACGCTCGTACGCTTCCGCACGTCTTTTGTCGGAAGAGAGTTGCAAATCAAGTCCTAAGTTGACTGGACTCATATTCATGCCTGAACCAGGCTCTTTCACCATCATTTGTAATTGAATCGATTCTTCGGGTTGCAGGCTAATGATGAGTCGATTAGGTTGTTGTGCTGCATTCCTGAAAATAGAAAATGGTTGCTCTGAAAACTCAATGATGATTTCAGAGTGCCGTTTTTGTAACCGCTTGCCTGTCCGTAAAAAGAACGGCACGTTTGCCCAACGCGCATTATTGACATGCGCTTTTAAGGCAACAAAAGTTTCGGTTCGGCTGTCGGGTGGCACATTGGCTTCCTCGCGGTAGCCTTTGGCAACCAGTCCTTCGCTGTTGCCTGCTGTGTATTGGCCTCTGACAGTGTCGCGCTTGATATCTGCCAAATCCATCTTGCGCAATGAGCGCAAGACTTTGAGTTTTTCATCGCGAACGTCGTCCGCATCCATGGAGATAGGCGGCTCCATCGCCACTATGCATAGAAGTTGTAGCAAATGGTTTTGCACCATGTCACGCATGGCGCCCGCACCGTTGTAAAACCCCGCGCGACTGCCAACCCCCACAGTTTCAGAGACCGTGATTTGCACGCTCTTGATGTAGGGCGCACGCCACAAGGGTTCAAAAATAGCATTGCCAAACCGCAGCACCATTAAATTCTGAACAGTTTCTTTACCTAAATAGTGGTCGATACGGTAGATTTGTTGTTCTTCGAAATGTTGAGAGACTTGCAAATTTATAGCCTGCGCAGATGCGAGGTCTGTACCCAAGGGTTTTTCTAAAACGACGCGCGATTGCGCGTCTACCAAACCGGCTTGCGATAAATTGGCGCAAATTTGGGTAAACAAACTCGGTGCGGTCGCTAAATAAAAAACCCGCATCCGTGGCTCAGAGCACACGGCTTTCAATTGTGCGTAGCTCTCAACATTGGTGAGGTCGAGTTGCACAAACTGCAGGCGATTTAAAAAACTTTGCCAATCAGCTTTCTTGAATGCGCTGGTTTCAATAAAAGGAGGGGACTGCTGATTGATAAAGTCCAAATACTGCTCTCGACTCCAAGACTGTCTACCAATTCCGATGATGCGGGTATCAAGGTCTAGTTTGTCATGGGCATGCGCCATGTAGAGCGCTGGGAGCAATTTGCGAAAGGATAAATCGCCAGCGCCACCAAAAATAACGATGTCATAGGCAGAAGATGGAGGGCTTTGGTGTTGCATAGGTTTCATAATAATTGCAAACAACTTGCAATTTGAAGATTTAAATCTAAATCAGTGACCAGATGATGAATCGGAGAAAATAGGTAGATATGTCGTCATCTAGCCGCTCACCCATGCCTTTTGCAGATGCTATTGGCGTATTTGACTCTGGCGTAGGCGGCTTATCGGTATTGCGCGCTATACGTGCAGCGTTGCCTGCAGAAAATCTGATTTACGTGGCAGATTCAGGCCATGCCCCCTATGGCGATAAGTCTGAATCGCACATCATCGAGCGAACTTTGACGGTTAGTAATTGGTTGGCAGTTTCTGGCGTGAAGGCCATCACGGTAGCTTGCAACACGGCAACAGTGGTTGCAATTCGCCACTTGCGCGAGCAAACCCATATTCCTGTGGTCGCTATTGAACCGGCTATCAAACCTGCGGCAAACACCACGCGCTCGGGAGTCGTGGGAGTTCTTGCCACCACGCAAACTTTGCAGAGTGAAAGCGTTGCGCGTCTGTGTATAGAACATGGCGAGGGAAAGCGCATCTTGTTGCAAGCCTGTCCTGGTTGGGTGGAAGCCGTGGAGCAAGCGGACTTACACAGTCCACAAACGGAAGCTCTATTGCGTCAATTTGTGGTGCCCTTGATGGATCAAGGGGTTGATACTCTGGTTTTGGGTTGCACGCATTACCCCTTTTTGCGAGACACTTTGCAACGGATTGTGGGTGACGACGTTGTTCTTATTGACCCTGCGGTTGCAGTTGCTACTGAACTGACTAGGCGATTGGGCAATGATCGCCGTATGGATGAAAAACATATTGGAACTACCCGTTTTTTTACAACAGGAGATGTTTTACACGTGCAACAAGTTGTTGCGCATTTGTGGGGTGATGGGGCGTTGGTTGAAGCTATGACGCAGTAGTAAAAAAAGCATCTGTGTGTTTTACAGATACAGTGCCATTTTGAATATATAACTTGGAGAGAACGTGCAACTAGGAATGATTGGTTTGGGCCGCATGGGCGGCAATATTGTGCGACGCTTGATGCAGCATGGTCACTCCAGCGTGGTCTATGACGTGAATCCCGAGAACGTCGCGCAGTTGGCAAAAGAAGGTGCAACTCCAAGCAAAAGCTTGTCACATTTGGTTGAACAAATGCCCAAGCCCCGAGCTGTTTGGGTGATGCTCCCAGCCGGTGAGATAACCGCACAAACCATTTCAGAACTAAGCGAACTTTTAGAAGCTGGCGACATACTGATTGACGGTGGCAATTCCAACTTCCAAGACGATGTGCGCCACGCGCAGATGTTGCAGTCCAAAGGCATTCGTTATTTGGATGTGGGTACCAGTGGCGGCGTGTGGGGCTTGGATCGAGGCTACTGCATGATGATCGGCGGCGATCAATCTGCAGCTTCCCACTTAGACCCTATCTTCAAATCCTTAGCGCCAGGAATTGGAACGATTCCTCGCACACCGGGACGTGAAGGCAAAGTATCTACTGCCGAAGAAGGCTATCTCTACACCGGCCCTGCCGGTTCAGGACACTTTGTCAAGATGGTGCACAACGGTATTGAATATGGTTTGATGCAAGCCTATGCAGAAGGCATGGACGTTCTCAAAGGCGTCGGCCAAGAGAGTATCCCTGCTGAAAGACGCTACCAACTAGATTTAGCAGACATCACCGAGTTATGGCGTAGGGGCAGCGTGGTGTCGTCGTGGTTATTAGATTTGACCGCTATTTCATTGGCAGAAGATCCTGAACTCGCCTCTTATTCAGGCCATGTGCAAGATTCTGGTGAAGGACGTTGGACCATAAATGCTGCGATTGAAGAGGCAGTTCCAGTGCCTGTGTTGTCGGCTGCGTTGTTCGCACGTTTTCGTTCGCGTCAGGTAAGTACCTTTGCCGACAAAATGCTGTCTGCGATGCGCAAGCAGTTTGGCGGCCACCAAGAGCCCAAGAAATAAAGCCTTGCAAATACGCGTTTAAGGGCTAACCCGTACACTTGTAGGCTAATTACAAGTCTTATGAACGCCTATACAGACGTCTCTTTTTTCCCGCGAAATGCCAAGCCGCTAAACAGTTACCGCAAGTACTGGGCGGCTCGCTTTGGCACGGCGCCATTTTTGCCCATGAACCGCGACGAGATGTCGCAACTTGGCTGGGACAGTTGCGACATCATCATCGTGACGGGCGACGCCTACGTCGACCACCCCAGTTTTGGTATGGCTGTCATAGGGCGCATGTTGGAGAACCAAGGGTTTCGCGTTGGCATCATTGCCCAGCCAGATTGGCAAAGTGCAGACCCATTTAAAGCATTAGGCAAACCCAATTTATTTTTCGGTGTGACTGCCGGCAATATGGATTCGATGATCAACCGTTACACGGCAGATCGGAAAATCAGAAGCGACGACGACGCATACACCGCGGGCGATATTGGCGGCAAGCGACCAGACCGCGCAGCCTTGGTTTACAGCCAACGCTGCAAAGAGGCCTATAGCGATGTACCGATCATTTTGGGCGGGATTGAAGGATCGCTGCGACGTATCGCTCATTACGACTATTGGTCTGACAAAGTACGTCGCTCTATCGTGGTCGACAGCAAATGCGACCTGCTGTTGTATGGCAACGCAGAGCGTGCCATTGTTGAAATAGCGCATCGCTTGGCTAACAAAGAATCTGTACAAAATATCACCGATGTGCGTGGCACGGCCTTTGTAAGACGCCAAACGCCAGAGGGTTGGTTTGAAATTGACTCATCTAATATTGATGAGCCGGGTAGGGTAGAAGCGCATGTCAATCCTTACCTGATGGTCAGTGAAGTAGCCAAACAACAAGGACAGAGTTGTGCCCGTGAAGACGAGGCGAACGCAGTTGCAGATGCTGCTAACCAACAACTGACATCGATGGGTAGACCACTCGATCAAAAGCCACAAACTATCAAATTTGTGGATAACCCTAATCTGCCAGGCTTACAAGGTAAGGGCAAGCTAAAAGTCCCACCCAGAGACAAAAGTGTCATTCGTTTACCAAGTTATGAGCAGGTGAAATCTGACCCTGTTACCTATGCCCACGCCAACCGAGTACTGCATTTAGAAACTAACCCCGGTAATGCCCGTTGTTTGGTACAAGCCCATGGCGAAGGTACAACTGCTCGCGATGTCTGGGTCAACCCACCGCCGATTCCATTGACCACCGCTGAAATGGATTTGGTATTTGATTTGCCCTATGCCAGAAGTCCACATCCGGTGTATGCCGATGCAAACGGAAGCCACGACGGTGACACCAAAATTCCTGCGTGGGAAATGATTCGTTTCAGCGTCAACATCATGCGCGGTTGTTTTGGGGGGTGTACTTTTTGCTCCATCACAGAACACGAAGGGCGCATCATTCAAAGCAGAAGCGAAGACTCTGTCATCCGCGAGATTGAAGACATACGCGATAAGGTGCCAGGCTTCACCGGGTTTATTTCTGATCTAGGTGGCCCCACAGCCAATATGTATCGCATTGGTTGCAAAAGCCCAGAGATTGAATCTGCCTGTCGCAAACCGAGCTGCGTGTACCCAGGAATTTGCCAAAACCTCAATACCGACCACAGTTCTTTGATTCACATGTACCGCCGTGCCCGCGAACTCAAAGGCGTTAAGAAAATTTTGATCGGTTCTGGCTTGCGCTATGACTTGGCGGTGCAATCACCAGAATATGTCAAAGAGTTGGTGACCCACCATGTGGGTGGTTATTTAAAAATTGCCCCAGAACACACCGAAGGCGGCCCTTTGTCCATGATGATGAAGCCCGGTATAGGTAGCTACGACAAGTTCAAGCAAATGTTTGATAAATACAGCGCTGAGGCTGGCAAAAAACAGTTTTTAGTGCCTTATTTCATCGCCGCGCATCCTGGCACTAAAGACGAAGACATGATGAACCTCGCTCTTTGGCTCAAAAGCAATGGCTTTCGTGCCGACCAAGTGCAAACTTTTTATCCAAGCCCCATGGCCACCGCGACTGCTATGTACCACTCTGGCAAAAATCCCCTATCGCGTGTGACACGTCAGAGCCATGCGGTAGATATTGTGCGTGGCGAAAAACGCAGACGCCTGCATAAAGCCTTTTTGCGCTACCACGATGCCAATAACTGGCCCTTATTGCGTGAGGCGCTTAAAGCCATGGGCCGTGCAGATCTGATTGGCAATGGCAAGCACCACCTGATTCCTACATTCCAGCCCGCTACAGATGGCAACTACACCAGTGCGCGGCGCAAAAACAGCACGGTCGTGCGTCCGGGACGTGTTTTGACGCAACACACTGGATTGCCTCCGCGCAAGACAAAGTAGTCGCTAGAAAGTAAATCCCATTGCCATTTAGCCGCAGCGATGCAAGATTTGTGTGGGTTTTATCGATTGCCCAACTGATTACATGGGGCAGTATTTTTTACGGATTTGCTTTGTTTATGGTCCCGCTGGAAAAGGCTTTGGGCATGACACGGGCGCAATCGTCTTTGGGCTTTAGCTTGATGTTGCTGACGGAAGGCTTGTTGGCATTTTTTATTGGCCGATGGATTGATAGAGGTTATGAACGCTTCATCATGACTGCGGGCTCGCTCATGGTGGGTTTGCTAATTCTTGCGCATAGCGTGATCACCAGCATGACCCAGTTCTATGTCATCTGGACATTGCTGGGGGTGGCTATGGCTTGCACGCTATACCCACCAGCTTTCGCGGTGCTAACCAGACGATTTCCCAATCACTTTCGACGCGCTATTATCATCTTGTCGTTTTTGGGAGGATTGGCCAGTACGGTGTTCATTCCCTTGGTGGCATGGTTGATGGATGCTATCGATTGGCGTGAAACCATGTGGGTGATTGCTGCTTTGCATTTGTTGGTGTGTGCGCCTATACATTTTTATTTATTACGTGGTGCCAAGTCGATACCAATCACCTCAATTAAGGTCGATGGCAATTCCAACAGTAAAGAGAAATCTATTGCAACCCACACAATAGTGGCACATCTCTCTTTATTGCAATTCATGCGAAACCCTGTGTTTTGGCAATTGAGTTGTTTTGTAGTGTTATTGATGGCTGCTACTTCAGCATTACCTGCCCACATGGTGAGTTTGCTGCGTGAATCTGGATTGGGAGAGACATGGGCTATCGCTGTGCCTGCGAGCATTGGAGTCTTACAAGTGATTGGGCGCTTAGGTCTCTATGTATTGGAGCACCGTATCAATGTACATACCTCCAACCGATGGGTAACCGTGTTGATTCCTCTTGGTTTGCTTGCGCTCATCTTGGGGCATGGCGAAGTTTTTGGGTGCTTAGTGTTTGTCGTACTTTACGGTTTGGGTAATGGCATGCTGACGATCGTGAAGGGTACTGTCATGGCTGAATACGTCAGCAAAGCCCACATGGGAAGTCTCAATGGCATTTTGGGTGTGCCCATGGCGGTTGCGCGCGCAGCAGCTCCGCTTTTGATGGGTTTGATGTGGTCGCCAAGTGATGGCTACACCTATGGCTTATGGATGCTCTTGATTGTCAGCGTGATAGGTGTCGGTGCTCTATGGTCGGCACAAAACAACGCGCAAAAAATCTAACGGCTACGTGATTTCATGGCGCGTTCAACTTCGCGCTTACCTTCACGGTCTTTGATGGTGTCGCGCTTGTCATGCTCGGCCTTTCCCTTGGCCAATGCAATTTCACATTTGATCTTGCCGTTTTTCCAATGTAGGTTGATAGGCACCAGGGTGTAGCCCTTTTGCTCGACCTTACCGATTAAGCGTTTGATGTCATCTTTCTTCATCAACAGCTTTTTAGTGCGGACTGCATCGGGGCTGATGTGGCTTGATGCGGTATGCAAAGGGTTAATTTGGCAACCAATGACGAACAATTCGCCGTCGCGCACCACCACATACCCATCTGTCAGCTGCACCTTGCCTTCGCGCGCAGCTTTCACTTCCCAACCTTGCAGGACCATGCCTGCCTCAAACTTTTCTTCAAAAAAATAGTTGTAGGCAGCTTTTTTGTTGTCGGCAATGCGCGCTGGAAGCGCTGTTTTTTTAGTGGCCATGAAAGCTATGTAGGGGCTGAATGTCTTCTTACAATGCAAACTATTCTATGAAAACAGTTCACAAGTCCGTTCTTATTTGGTTTAGCGCTGAAGAAATGTTTGCGCTGGTCACCGATGTTTCTTCTTATCCGGAATTTTTGCCTTGGTGCGACAAGACCCGTATTGTCTCGCAAGATGCGACGGGCATGGTGGCTGAAATTGGCATGGCTTTGGGTGGGTTTCATAAAAGCTTTACTACGCGTAATTTGCATTCGCAAGGACGGCAGGTTAAGTTGTCTTTGATAGACGGTCCTTTTAAGCAATTGGATGGCACCTGGGATTTTTATCCGCTAAAGCAAGAGGGTAGTTCAGAGATGCAACGGGCTTGCCGCGTAGAACTTACTTTGCACTACAGCTTTGAGAGCATGTTTGGCGCATTGGTGGGCCCTTTGTTTGACAAAATCGCCGCCACCTTGATTGATGCATTTGTGCAGCGTGCAGAAAAAGTCTACGTGTGATGGTTTCCAATTTGTTGCGTATTACCGTGGTGTATTCAAGCCATCCGCGTGAAGTATCTGAGCATCTGTTGGAGTTGCCAACTTTGAGTACGGTTAACGACGCGCTTTTGGCTTGCCAAGCATTTGAAAACTTCCCCAGTAATGTCTCGATAGACGATGAAAAATGGACGATTGGTGTGTGGGGACGTCCTGTCACACATGACTACGTAATGCGAGACGAAGACCGCCTAGAAATTTATCGACCGCTCAAAGTCGATCCTAAAGTCGCTAGAAGAGAGCGTTTTCAACAACAAGGGTCCCGTGCCGCTGGCTTGTTTGCCACGCGCCGCAAGGGTGCTAAACCAGGCTATTGAATGTCACACAACTACTGGCCCCTATGTGGCTATACGTTTTTAGAAACCAATACGGCGGGCCATTTAATAGTCACAGATGACTTTTTACGTTTTGTATTGGAACGACCAGAACTCGCCCCCATGGAGACGTCCTGTGCTGCTGAACGCGACCTACATCAGCACTTGTTAGATGACCCACGCAGCGAAATTAAGGCTGACCAACTCGCTTCTTTGCAAGATGCGGATGCACGCGACAACTATGCGGTGTGGTTGCGTTTCAGGCAACGGATATTGGCCCACCCCACTTTAGAGGCAAGCTATTTGGCTCTGTTTCAAGGTGATGGTGTGGACGTGCCACCTTTGTTGGTGCATCAAATTAGCCAAATCTTGTTGCGTCATATTCTGAAAGATGACGCAAATGCGATGCAAGTGCGAATCGCTGAAATGTTTTTTAGAACCCAAAAAATAACAGTGCTCGAAGATGGCGTGGTGATGGCGGCAGATGAAGAAACAGTCGAGCGTTTGGCGACGCAAAGTAGTTTCGGGTCTTTAGGCGATTTGCTTCAAAAGGGCGGTATCAAACTCAAAAGCGTGGATCTCGATGTGCTGCAACCCGAATCAGCCGATCAGTACTGGTCTCGTGGCGAGAGTTTCGATTGGGCCGTACAACTCAACCATGGGCAACCTGCCTTAGACGCAATGTGCAGCGTGATGGCCCGTTGGATCGAACACTTTTTAGGCGTATCCGTTCGCATACAAACTGAAAAAGACATCGATGATGACCAATGGGTCTGGCATGTAGGTCTAGATGCGCAGGCCAGCGGTGTATTGAACGCGCTTTACCAAGGCGAAGAGGTGGAGACCGAGAGGATGGAGCGCATGTTGTGCTTGTTCTCTTTGCATTTTTTAGAGCCTACCGATATGTCTGCCCAAGTTCAGGGCAAACCCGTTTATTTGGCTATGGCCATGGACGCTGAAAATCGGCTTAAATTAAAACCGCAAAACTTGTTATTGAATTTACCCTTGGCCAAACGATCTTGATAGCTTGTATACAGCGTTAATGGCTGAGCAACTAAAATACAAATCTTTGGAGCTCTCCCATGCGCCTTCTCGGCAAAGCCCTCACCTTCGACGACGTGTTGCTGGTGCCCGCCTACTCGCAAGTCCTGCCTAAGGACACTTCCCTCGCCACGATTTTTTCTCGCAATATCGCGCTCAATCTGCCGTTGGTTTCTGCGGCCATGGACACTGTCACCGAATCGCGTTTAGCCATTGCGATCGCCCAAGAGGGGGGTATCGGTATCGTGCACAAAAACCTCACTGCTGCCGAGCAAGCGGCAGAAGTCGCCAAGGTAAAGCGTTATGAAAGCGGTGTGTTGCTCGATCCGGTGATCATCACGCCCAGTCATACAGTGCGTCAGGTACTGGCCTTGTCACAAGAGCTAGGCATCTCTGGTTTCCCAGTCTGCGAGGGTGGCAAAGTGGTCGGCATCGTGACAAACCGCGATTTGCGCTTTGAGAGCCGCTATGACGTGCAAGTTAAAGAAATTATGACGCCCCGCGAGCGTTTGGTGACGGTGCCAGAAGGCACGACCCCCGAACAAGCCAAAGCTTTGTTGAATAAACACAAACTCGAGCGTTTGCTTGTGATCAATGAGGCGTTTGAACTCAAAGGTCTGATTACCGTTAAAGACATTACCAAGCAAACCAGTTTTCCTAATGCTGCGCGCGACGCCACTGGTCGTTTGCGTGTGGGCGCTGCGGTGGGTGTAGGCGAGGGCACTGAAGAGCGGGTAGAGGCTTTGGTAAAGGCTGGAGTAGACGCTATCGTGGTTGATACAGCGCACGGTCACAGCCACGGCGTGATGGAACGCGTCAAGTGGGTCAAACAAAACTATCCGCACATTGATGTAGTTGGCGGAAACATTGCAACTGGGGCAGCAGCTTTGGCGCTCGTTAAAGCTGGTGCTGATGCCGTTAAGGTGGGTATTGGCCCTGGATCCATCTGCACTACACGTATCGTGGCGGGCGTTGGTGTGCCTCAAATCATGGCGATCGATAGCGTGGCCATAGCCTTACAAGGCACGGGCGTTCCTTTGATTGCGGATGGTGGCATTCGCTACAGCGGTGATATTGCTAAGGCTTTGGCAGCAGGCGCATCGAGCGTGATGATGGGTGGTATGTTCGCAGGCACGGAAGAAGCGCCTGGAGAAGTCATCCTCTACCAAGGACGTAGTTACAAGAGTTACCGTGGCATGGGCTCAATTGGCGCGATGCAACAAGGCAGTGCTGACCGATATTTCCAAGAGTCGAGCACGGGCAACCCCAATGCAGACAAACTCGTGCCTGAGGGGATAGAAGGACGTGTGCCTTACAAGGGTTCGATGATCAGCATCGTCTACCAAATGGCGGGCGGAATTCGCGCCAGCATGGGCTATTGCGGCTGCGCCACCATCGACGACATGAAAAACAAGGCTGAATTTGTTGAAATCACCACGGCAGGTATCCGTGAAAGTCATGTGCATGATGTGCAAATCACCAAGGAAGCGCCTAACTACCGCGCTGAATAACGCCATTACGGCTTTAAACGCATAACAAACCGCCTCTTGGGGCGGTTTTGTTTTTTGAGACAATACGCCAAGGCCATCTAAGGCCCTTTTTTATTGATGACACACCACAAAATTCTCATACTGGACTTCGGCTCCCAAGTCACCCAACTCATTGCCCGCCGCGTGCGAGAGACCCATGTTTACTGCGAAGTCCATCCCTGTGATGTCAGCGAAGAATGGGTGCGAGCCTATGCGGCAGATGGCAATTTAAAAGGCGTCATTTTGTCTGGCAGCCACGCCAGTGTGTATGAAGAAACCACCGACAACGCTCCCGATGTCGTCTTTCAGTTGGGAATTCCAGTGCTGGGCATTTGTTATGGCATGCAAACCATGGCGCAGCAATTGGGTGGAAAAGTAGAAAGCGGACAAACCCGTGAATTCGGTTATGCCGAAGTGCGGGCCCATGGGCACTCGGCGTTTCTTAAAGACATCGCTGACTTCACCACTACCCAAGGCCACGGCATGCTCAAGGTATGGATGAGTCATGGAGATAAGGTGACCGAATTGCCAGCCGGTTTCAAAGTGATGGCCAGTACGCCAAGTTGCCCCATTGCAGGCATGGCAGATGAAGCGCGTAAGTTTTATGCAGTGCAATTTCACCCTGAGGTTACGCACACGGTGCAAGGCCAAGCCATGCTTAGTCGTTTTGTGCGAGATATCTGTGGCGCAAAACCCGACTGGGTAATGCGGGACCACGTTGCTGAAGCCGTGGAATTGATTCGCCAACAAGTGGGAGACGAAGAAGTTATTTTAGGCTTATCAGGTGGAGTCGACTCGTCTGTG
>JBAXNJ010000016.1:0-13031 GCA_037133815.1 Betaproteobacteria bacterium | reverse complement strand
TCTCCAATCTTACGGAAACAAATATGGAAACAAAAAAATCATTGCTTAGTGACAGGGCGCCTTTTCGGGCTATTGTCGATAGACCCCGTTTGCAAATGCCGGATGACAGCAGGATGCTGGTGTGGATCATTGTGAACGTTGAGCACTGGTCGATTGAGAGAACTATGCCACGAACGGTTTTACCTCCGCCTATGGGTCAACCTCTGATGCCTGATCTACCAAACTGGTCTTGGCATGAGTACGGTATGCGGTCTGGATTTTGGCGAATCTTTGATGCATTACAGCAACGCGGAATAACTCCCACCTTGGCCATCAACGGCATTGTGTGTGAGTCTTATCCTTCCATTGCCCAAGCTGCGCACAAAGCCGATTGGGAGTTCATGGGGCATGGGTATATCCAAGGCCCGATGCACAAAGTAGATGACCAAGTGCAAGCCATTGATCAAACTATTCAGTCGATCAAAAAACTCACTGGAAAAGCACCTGTTGGGTGGGAGAGCCCCGGCCTTTCAGAAACGGACGACACCCTCGATTACTTATCTGCAGCAGGTATTACCTATGTGGCCAATTGGGTGATGGATGATTTGCCAGACTGGTTACATGCCAAGCCAAAACCTGTTTTGGCTGTACCTTACACCGTGGAATTGAATGACATTCCGATGATGGCGGTGCAATACCACCGCAGTGATGAGATGTACCACCGTGGCGTTTTGCAATTGGACCGTTTGTGGCGCGATGCCGCAAAAATCCCCCGTGTCATGGCCATTAGTGTTCATCCCTACATCACTGGCGTGCCTCATCGCATTGACGCATTTGAAAAACTTTTGGATGCTGTCCTGGCAAAGCCCGAAGTCAAAGTGATGACGGGTGAAAAAATTGCCGACTGGTACACGGCGCAAGTACCAGCCAGTGCCGCATTCAAATAAAACAGTAGTTAGTGGATACGGGCAAATCGCTGGACTAATTTCACAAAATCATCAGGGCGCTGCATGGGCGATATATGACCGCAGGGGTCTAGTACTTCCATTTGGCTGCCCTTGATTTGATCGGCTATTAATCGTAACTCTGCAGGAGGGGCACCCGCATCTTGTGCGCCTGCAACAAGCATGACGGGGATTTTTATCTTGTGTAATTCATCCATCATGCGGACATTTTGAATGGCACGAATACAACTCTCATAGCCGTCGACTGAGTTGTTCGAAATGATCCCAGCCACGATTTTCATGAGGTCTGGATTGGCTGCTAGGTAATCTTGGGCAAACCAGCGTGCCAAGGTGAGCTCAACTAATGCATGCATTCCGCCGCCCGAGCGAGCTGTTGCTAGGCGTTGGTTCCAGCCGTCGATTCCAGCTGCATCGATCTGACCTCGGCAATTACAGGCCATTAAACCCAGCAAGCGATCTGGGTGATTAAGCGCCATCGTGAGTCCAGTCATTCCGCCGAGGGAAACGCCTGAGAAAAATACTTTTTGTATCTTTGCCGTATCCAAAATAGCGACCACGTCATCGGCCAAGTCGCTTAATTGGATATTGTTAGGCGCGCACTTGCTCAATCCATGCCCGCGTGTGTCATACGTGACAACCAAATACTCTTTTGTAAGCTGCGGTAAAACCAACTGCCACATATCGCGGTCGGTGGCTAATGAGTTAGACAAAACAAGGGCGGGGTTTTTTGTGTCGCCGTGAATGGCAAATGAAATAACAGATCCGTCAGGACGTTGGGTGGATTGTGAAGTGCTCATTTTTTTCTCTTTGGGTTTGGTGATATCT
This sequence comes from Betaproteobacteria bacterium, assembly GCA_037133815.1. Taxonomy (GTDB): domain Bacteria; phylum Pseudomonadota; class Gammaproteobacteria; order Burkholderiales; family Burkholderiaceae_C; genus Limnohabitans. Next base: position 11,262 of record JBAXNJ010000016.1, on the reverse strand, counting down.
AGGTGACAAAAGTTGACAACTGAGACGGTACTTATCTATTAAGATGAATTAGCAGAAGTTTCTACGAATATTTTATTTTTCACAATTGGGGTTAACTATGGCAACTGAAAAAAAACACAACAAAGTCGGCGTCATTGGTCTTGGCATCATGGGCTCATCTATCTCATCTAACTTACAAAAATCTGGTTTTGACGTTTATGGGGTTGATTTGAATGCCGTCGCTCGTAAAAAAATGAAGCCTCTGCTGTCGCAGGTGCATGCTGACGCGGCAGGCATATTGACGCATTCTCAGAAAATCATTTCTTCCTTGCCGTCTAGCAAAGCCTTGATGCAGACCTCTCACGCTTTGTGTGCATCTAAGTTGGCACACCAAATTAAAGGTACCCCCATCTTGGTAGAGACCAGCACCCTGCCATTGAGCGACAAACTGGCAGCAAGAAAAATTCTTTTGGCGGGTGGTATCCATATGATTGATGCGCCCTTATCGGGTACTGGCGCACAAGCCAAAACAAAAGATCTCAGCATCTACGCGAGCGGTGACGCAAAAGATGTAAGAGCATTTAACGCCATATTTGCCGGGTTTTCACGCAAACATAATTTTGTGGGTGAATTTGGTAATGGCATGAAAATTAAACTAGTGGCTAATCTTCTGGTGGCTATTCATAATGTCTCGACCGCTGAGGCGATTTTATTTGGAAAAAAATTAGGTCTCAATACCAAAAATTTAGTGCGTTTGGTTGAAGATGGCGCAGGTGGATCGCGCATGTTCCAAGTACGCGGTCCGATGATGGTCGCCAAAACATGGAACCAAGCCACCATGAAAAACGAAGTCTGGCAAAAAGACATGTCGATCATTTACCAAGCCTTAGACGAACTCAATGTGCCTGCACCTTTGTTCACAGCCTGTATTCCTATTTACAAAGCTGCTATGTCCCAAGGACATGCCTTGAACGACACTGCTGCTGTGTATGCCGTGCTCGAACAAATGGCAGGCGAGGCCTAAGCCTCTTAAATCTTTCCTAAGGCGGCCAAAACGCGCTGCGGTGTGAATGGCTGCACGCTCACGTTTGCGTTGAGCGGCGCTAGCGCGTCGTTGATGGCGTTCATCACTGCGCCAGGGGCGCCAGCGGTGCCCGCTTCTCCAGCACCTTTTGCGCCTAGCTCAGAGGTTTTAGTGGGCGTTTGTACGTGGGCAATGATCATGTCGGGCATCTCGCCCGCCATCGGAACCAGATAATCTGCCATCGAACCGTTGAGCAGTTGTCCTTCCTCGCTGTAGATGCATTCTTCAAACATGGCGCCGCCAATGCCTTGGACAATGCCTCCGCGAATTTGTTCATCGACCAGCATGGGGTTGATCACAGTGCCGCAATCTTCTACGCACCAATGCTTGAGAAGTTTGACAAATCCCGTTTCGGTATCGACTTCCACATAAGAAGCCTGAATACCGTTGGTGAATGTAAAGCCGTATTCGCGGGGTGTGTAGTGACGCGTCACCGTAAGTTCGGATTGGAAATCCATGGGTAAGGTGTCGGGTCTGAAGTACGCCACGCGTCCCACTTCACTGATGGGCATTTGCTCTGTTCTTGTGAGCTTATCTAACACTACGCCGTTGACTAAGTCGATGGTCGCAACGTCAACTTTCAAAATGGCTGCTGCTACATCCAGGATGTGCGAGCGCAACACTTTGCCAGCTTGCAACACGGCTTCTCCACCAATGCCAGCACCGCGCGATGCCCATGTGCCACCACCGTAAGGCGTGACGGCTGTGTCGCCTGTAATCACTCGCACATTTTCAACTTTGACACCAACAGCCGTTGCTGCGATTTGCGTGAAGATAGCCTCTGTGCCTTGGCCTTGCTCGGTAACACTCACCAATACATTGACCATACCTGCTGGATCAAGACGAATCGTTGCCCCATCTTGTGCAGATATGCGTGCGCCACCTACACCGTAAAAAGCAGGGGAGGGGTTAGTGACCTCGATCATGGCGGCAAGCCCAATGCCGCGGTAAATACCTTTGGCGCGCAGCGCTTGTTGCTCTTTGCGAAGTTCTGGGTAATCCATCAAGGCCAGCAATTTATCGAGGCACTGATGGTGCGAAAGTTTTTCAAACTTCACGCCAGAGGGGAATGTGTAGGGATAGGCATCGTCAGCGATTAAATTTCTTCTACGGAAATCGGCTGGATCCATACCAATTTTTCTGGCAGCTTCATCCACAATGCCTTCAGTCACTGCCATGGCAATCGGGTGTCCCACTGCGCGGTATTGGCAGGTCACATTTTTATTGGTGAATACGACATCTAACTTGGCTTTGTAATGCTTGTGCTTATAAGGCCCGCCGGTCAAATTAACGACTTGATTGCCCTCAATGCCGCTTGTGCGTGGATAGACTGAATACGGCCCAATGCCTGTTAAGTCCACCATATCAAAGGCAATGATGTCACCTTGTTGGGTACAAGCCAGTTTGATTTTGACTTTATGTTCACGCGCATGGATATCGGTCAGAAACGATTCAATGCGATCGGCAGCAAATTTCACAGGGCGTTTGAGCATGACGGAGATAGCCGCGGTCGCCATTTCATCCGCATACACATGGACTTTGATGCCGAATGATCCGCCAACATCTTTGCAGATGACACGCACATTCGATTCAGGGATATTCAAATGGCGCGAGAAAAGATCTTGCATCATGTTGGGCGCTTGGGTGCCTTGATACACGGTCAGCATGTTGTCGGCGGGGTTGTAGTCCGACAAAATGCCACGGGGTTCGTTGGTCACGCCAGTATGGCGGCTGAACTCATACACTTTTTCAACGACGACATCGGCTTTTGAAAACGCGTCTTCAAATCCATCGGTCACCAACTCACGGTTAAAGCACTTGTTGTCGCCTAAATCGGGGTGGATCACGACTTTGCCGTCCAATGAAGCTTGCATGTCTGTCACGGCAGGCAGTACATCCCAATCTGCGACCACATGGTCTAAGGCATCTTCAGCTTGTCTGCGTGTTTGGGCAACGATGGCAGCAACGGCTTCACCTTGCCAACAGGCTCTCTCAGGTGCAATCGCATATTGAGGCGCAGATCGAATACCTTTGAGATGCCCTAAAACGCCGACCCATGGCGTACAAAACTGTGCAACGTCATGGCCGTCAAATACCGCCACCACGCCAGGTTGTTTGCGCGCTTGGGACAAATCTAAATGCTTGATTCGAGCATGCGCATGGGGACTTCTAAAGTAAACCACATGTACCAATCGCGGTAAGCGTATGTCGTCTAAATAGGTGCCACGGCCTTCAAGCAACTTTTTTGCCCCTGAGCGTGGAACACTTTGTCCGACATAGTTGTTCTGAACGGTAACCGTTTCAGGCTGAATAGGAAGTTCATTACGCGCATTCATACTTTTACTCCTGACTGAGTAGAAGGGGACGACAGATTGGCATGCAAGACAGATTCAATCGCATCGACAATGGCTTGGTAGCCTGTGCATCTGCAATAGTTGCCCGAAATTAATTCCTTAATCTCATCACGAGAAGCGTGTTGGTGGTGCTTGGTGATGTCAAGAGCTGTTAACAGCATTCCTGAGGAACAGAAACCACATTGAAAAGCGTTGTGCTTCAAAAATGCCGCTTGCAATTGTTGTAGTTCGCGACTCTCAGACAGTCCTTCAATCGTTTGGACATTTTTTCCGTCTGCTTGAACTGCTAAGGTCAAGCAACCGCGAACGACTTGGCCATCGACCATGACTTGGCACGCTCCACAAACTCCATGTTCGCAACCCAGATGTGATCCGGTGAGCCCCATTTCTTCGCGCAAATAATCGACCAAGTGCATTCGAACAGGCACTTGAGCATTGACCGACTCACCATTGACTGTAAATTGGGCATGCATACAACGATCAGACATGAGAATCTCCTGCTTGCATCAAGGCCCTTGATAAAAGGACCCGCGCTAGATGTTTTTTGGTCGATGCGTTGGCTTGCAAATCGCCTGGCGGATCTAGGTCTGTGTCTAAGGCATTTTGCGCCAACAAAATACTCTCAGGATGGATTTGTTGACCAGTCAACGCTTTCATCGCAGAGGGCGCAAGGACAGGTTTGTCATCCATCGCCATGAAAGACAAAGCACATTCACGGATGGTTTTGCCATCCATCGTGAGTGCAACGGCAAGTCCCACCATGGCGTAATCACCTTTTCGTCTTGCTAATTCTAGAAATACAAATCTATGGTTGCTTGTGGCCAGGGGGAATTCAACTGCTACGAGAACCTCTTCAGATTGAACAGCAGTTCGGTACAGACTAATAAAGAATTCATGCGCCTTGACACGTCTTTCACCTTTGGAGCTTTGAATAACCAAGGTGGCATTCAATGCCAAGGCAACAGCAGGGTATTCGGCCGCTGGATCGCCCAAGGCAAGGCTGCCACCGATAGTGCCTTTATTACGAATCGCTAAATGCGCCACATAAGGGACAGCTTGCGCCAGAAGTGGCACATGGAGTTTCACCAAATCTGAATTGAGAATGTCGTTGTGCGTAGTCAATGCACCAATACGCAGGGTATTGCCTAACTTTTCAATCCCTTTCATGGTGTTGATGCCACTGATATCGATCAATATCTGTGGGTTAGCCATACGCAGATTCAACATGGCAAGCAAACTTTGACCACCAGCCAAAATCTGAGCAGAATCTTTGTAAGTATGTAAGGACGCAAAAACGTCCTCTATATTTTTAGCCTTAACGTACTCAAAGTCAGGGGACTTCATCTAAAACTCCTCTATAAAACGTTAGCGAAGCTAAAAGGCTCAATAGCTAGGCTCAGATGCCTAGGTAGTAGCTCTTCACCAGATCATTGTTCATCAGCGTATTTACATCGCCTTTGAAAACAATTTCACCATGGACGATGATGTGACCAAAGTCAGCAATCCGCATGGCTTGTTTGAAGTTTTGTTCCGCCATTAAAACCGTGAGGTTATAGCGGTCTTTGAGCTCTTTGAGTTTGGTGATGGTTTGCGAGACCAGCAAAGGGGAGAGCCCTACCGATGGCTCATCGACCAAAAGCAATCGCGGAGAAGACATCAAAGCGCGTGCAATTGCCAACATTTGTTGTTGGCCGCCTGACATCGATCCGGCCAATTGGCTACGTCGTTCTTTAAGCAAAGGGAAAGCTTCAAAGCAGAAAGCTAAATTCTCAGGAATTTTAGGCCTAGAGGACTCTCTGAATGCGCCTAGCAACAAGTTTTCTTCAACCGTTAACTTAGGAAACAGTCTTCTTCCTTCCGGAATCAAGGCGACACCTAAATTGACGATTTCTTCCGTGGATAACTGGGTCAGGTCATGCGTTTCCCCATCCATTTCTAAACGGATAGAGCCTTTATCAGGCTTGACCATGCCCATCACGCACTTCATCAATGTGCTTTTACCGTTCCCGTTGGTACCCAGTAGGGCGACAGTTTGTCCGTTGCCTATGCTGAGTGACACGCCATGCAAAGCGCGCACAGCACCGTAGCCGGCATCGATATCTTCAATGATGAGCTTAATCGCCAAGGTAGGCCCTCTGTACTTCTGGATTTTTAACAATGGTTTCTGGAGTGCCTTCGCAAATAATCTTTCCGGCATCCAAACAGACTACCCGTTGCGAAAACTTCATAACCGCTTGCATGATGTGCTCGATCATGATGATGGTGATGCCTAGTTTATTTAAGTCAAATAATATTTCTAGAACTTCGTCTACCTCGGTGCCAGCTAAACCAGCCATTGCCTCGTCAGAAATTAGTAATTTTGGTTTCGCAGCCATGGCACGTGCCAATTCCATTTTCCGTAATTCGACTTGAGAAAGCTGGTTGGACTGAACGAAAGCTTTATCTGCTAAGCCCATGCCTTGCAAAATATCCATGGCTTCTTTTTGTTGTACCGGCCCATCCTTGCCACCTACAAATGCAAAAGGAACTAGCAAGTTCTCCATCACAGTCATACTGCTGAAGGGACGTGGAATTTGGAAGCTACGCGCAATTCCGCGCTTTGTTCTCTGGTGTGCCTTAAGCGTTGTGATGTCTCCTCCATCAAAACGAATTGAGCCTTGGTAATCTGTGAAGGCCCCAGATATGCAATTGATTAATGTGGTTTTTCCAGAGCCATTGGGACCAATCAAGCCTAATCGTTCACCTTTGAGGACTCGCAAATTCACATCTGAGAGAGCAGTAAACCCTCCAAATTGCTTGATGACGTTGCTTACTTCGAGGATTGTTTCCATCTTTTAATCAATCCTAATATGCCTTCTGGGGCAATGACTACAAATAAAACCAGCAAAACACCAACAATCAAAACATTTAATTCATTAGAAATTGTGACAGTTACGATTTGCTGAAGCGTCGCTAAAAGTAATGCGCCAATAACAGGACCAATCCAGTGAGAGGTGCCACCAATGATGGGCATACCTAGAGCGTAAATGGAATAACTCAGATTAAAAGTTGAGGAGGGCTCGATATAGCTCAAGTACATTGGCATCGGCGCACCTGCAATACCCATGAGCGCACCAGAAATAGTACAAGCAATTAATTTAATCTTTAAGGTAGGAACGCCTGAACATTCGGCGGCCTCTTCGGAGTCACGAACTGCACGCAATCCGCGTCCTAAAAAAGAGTCCTGTACATAGCGGGCAATTGCTACTGAAATAACAGCCAAGACTGCCATCACAAAAAACAACATGCGTACGTAACTATCAAAAAACCATAGGTCTTGCGGGCGCGTAAGTTGCAATCCAGTTGCCCCACCTACGTAACGCCAATTATTTACAGCTGTTTCTAAAATAAATACAACTGCGACAGTGGCAATGGAGAAAAATATACCGCGCAATTTAAGTGTCAGTAGACCAACGCCCAACCCGAGCGCACCCGCCAATATTCCTCCGCCAAGGATTTGAACTAGCAAAGGGGCGGAAATTGATTTAAACAAAACGACAGCTGTGTAAGCACCAACTGCAATAAAAGCTGGCACGCCAAAATTCACATAGCCAGCGTATCCACCCAAAATGTTCCATGCGGTCGCAAGAACTACGAATTGCAGAACCACAAAACCAGCAAAGAAAACGTATTCATTGACTCCACCCATAACGGACAAACCCAATAAACCCAAAAGTAACAAAGAGCTATAAAAAGCAAATTTCATTTTGGTTATCTTCCAAAAAGACCCTGGGGGCGAACACCCAGCATCAAAAGTAGTAATCCAAATGAAACTGCAGGGGCCCAAGATGCGCCAAAGGTCATCATCACAATAGATTCAGTGATTCCAAGCACAAGACCTGCTACTAATGTGCCGCTCATGCTGCCTAATCCTGCTAATACAACAACGCAAAAGGTTCTACCGATATAAATACGGTCCATAGCAGGCTCAACAGGCCCAACAATGATCAGCATTGCTCCGGCAAGAGCATTCACTGATGTAGCGATACCGAATGCTATTTGTTTAATTTTGACTGGATTGGCACCCATTAATCGCAAAGCACCCTCATCTTGCCCGACAGCTTTGATTGCACGTCCGGTGAATGTTTTGGAGAAATAGATTGTCAGCACAAGGGTCAAGGTAAGCGCAATACCAAAGGCTACTAGCATGCGATACGGGAAACGATAATCACCGATTTCCAAGCTACTACCTATATAGCTAGCAGCCACTGTACGTTGATCAACACCGAAAACCAAAATTAAACAGACTTCAATGATGAAGGCCATTCCAAAGAAGAAGGCTAGGCCACGCACGCCAGTATCAGTGCTTCTTTTTTCAAATGTTTCATAGTAGAAACGGTAAAAACCAATGCCGATGAGATAGAAGACTGGCATCAAAAGCACGCCACACACAATTGGGTCTATGCCTGTTTTGCAGAGCAAAAAAGTGAAATAAGACCCTAATATCAATAGTGCAGGATGCGCAACATAGGGAACGTCCAGCAACCCAAATGCCACGGATAGTCCGAGACTTACCGCCGCATAAAAACAGCCAAGTAATATCCCGAAAAGCGTAGCTTCAAAAATTAAATCGACAGAAAACATTGGGAATTATTTTGATAAAAGATGGGGCTCTGAAAAAGAGCCCCATCAAAGGGAAGGGTTCTGAAAAAGTAGATTACGTAGCTTTTCTGGCTTTATCAAAAGGTGTAATCACGTCGCCTTGTTTTTCTGTTGCTGGCCATATTACTACTTGCTTGCCAGGTGCTCTAAATTGATCCCAGTCGTTATCTTTAATATTTCTAAATTGGGCTTGGACTAAAGCAGGTTTGGCACGTTCTCCATTTTTATCAAAACTAATAGAACCCACAATTGTCTTCATTTCATTTTTACGCAGATAGTCAGCTAACTTCTTGTGATCAAGTGATTTAGTTGCATTTACTGCTTGCTCGATCATTTGTCCAATAGCGTAGTTATAAGGGGGCAAGTAGTAGCCTAGCTGATCAACCTTGGCAACAAGAGCGCGCTCTGTATAACGCTTGAGGAAATCTTCAATTCCGGGGTATTTCATACCCGGTACGTATGAGTTGTAGTTCACCACCCCATTGAGAAGACTTCCAAGACCTTGCATAACAGGCCCGAATTGCAATCCGACCATGCCGCCACCAAATATTTGGACTTGTGGGCCAAGACCAATTTCATTGACAGATCGCATGATTGCCACAGATTCATTGGGATAGCAAGCGACAAAAACTGCTTCTGCTTTCGAAGCTCTCACCGACCGAATGATAGAAGAGAAGTCGGTGTTGTTGCCTGGATAGTTTTGGTCATAGACCACATTCCATCCAGTGGTTTTGATTACTTCACGAGCTCCGTTAGCAAGATTTTGCTGGAATTCGCCCTCTGCTGCAAAAATAGCTATGGTCTTAGCGCCTGCTTTTTTACCAGCCTCCAAAAATCCCTCAGACCAACCCTTGGCATCACCCCAAGGCGCATTGTTAAACCACATATCGTGTTGTACTTTTGCATTTACCTGGAATGAGAAATTTCCCATTAACAACAGCCCACGTTCTTTCACCATCGGCATGATGGGAGCTGTAACGTTAGTGGCATAGGGTGCTATCAACAAATCAACTTTGTCTACGTCAATTAGTTTTGTGTAAATTCCTGGAGTATTGGCACCGTTGCTTTGGTCGTCATAAACAATGAGCTCGACTTTTCGGCCTAGTAACCCACCCTTAGCGTTAATGTCTTCAATCCATAAGCGAAGTCCAATTAAAGCGGCTTGGCCGCCGGCACCAAGCCCCCCTGTTTGCGGCATGCTCATTCCGATTTTGACGGGCGCACCTTGCGCAAAAGCCATACCGGCGGGCAAGCTAGAAGCTAATAAACCCGCACCACCTGCACCTATTACCTTGCGACGCATCTTATCCATGAAAGTCTCCTTAAATCAAGAATGAACTACAAAAACGAATGCTAAGAGGAAGATTCAAATCGGCTATCAGCTATTACCCTAGTTCTGTCTACTAAGCGATAGGTCCTTAATTGGAAATAACGCCGACGCGCTCCATCTTGGAATAGTCTTCACCTTCCCATTTTGGGGCATTTTCTGCTGTGATATTGAAGAAATTTAGTTCAATCATGACCCCATTGGGATCAGTGATAAAGAGTTGATAAAGGTTGGATTCTGGGAAATATCTCGGTCTGAAATTGATTTGATTTTTTATAAACTTTTCTATGAATCCGTTGGGCTCTTCGGCTAAAAACGCCACATGGTCGATCACACCAGTTTGGCCGTTGACTGCATCAGGCGGTGTTCCTATGTAATACTTTTCTCTATTAGGAATGTTGGACGGTCCCATATGGACTTGTATCGAGCCATTGACACCCATCCAATAGCCGGGGAAGGGAAAGTCTGGTCTAGGCATTACTTCAAAACCCAATATATTGGCGTAGAAGTCTTTCGTGAACTCAAGATCATTCGACCTAATAAAAAAATGGTTTAGCGAGTGAACAGGCATATGTGACTTCCTTAAAGGGTTACGTGAACTCTAGGAATTATGCTAACACCGAGGACATAACTTTTAAGGAAGTGCTGGTATGCAAGATAAAAAAATTCTAAGGCGTGCAGAAATTCATGCAGTTCACTCTTTAGACCGTGTGGTTTTTACGGCCCCAGACCTACATGAAGCGACCAATTACTACTCAGCTTTCGGTTTAGATGTTCGAAGTCATGGAAATCAAGTCGATCTGCATACAGATAACCATGCGCATTGTTGGGCTAGCATCTTTCCGTCTAGCAATAAGAAAAAATTAGAGTTTCTAGTGTTTGCCGCCTACCCAGAGGATATGCAATCGATTGGTGAACGCATAGCTAATTCGCCTTATATCAACGGGATTCCTCACCCCTTAGGTAGTAATGAGGGATTTTGGGTAGTTCACCCAGAGGGTTTTTACGTACAGGTCATTGAGGGTAAAAAGTCATCACCACAACATAAGTCCGAGCCTATTACAAAGCCACGCGCACCGGTTGGAAAAGGCAATGCGCCTAATCGCTCTAGCATTAAGCAAGTGAGACCTAGGCGACTATCTCATGCACTTTTATTTTCAGCCAAAGTCGCCGAAGCGGCTACTTTTTTCACAGAAGTCTTGGGTCTTCGCATCACTGATCGCTCAGACGACTTCATCATATTTATGCATGGTGTTCATGGAAGTGACCACCACATGATTGCGTTTGTGGCATCAGATGGCCCAGGACTGCATCATTTAAGTTGGGATGTCGCCGAGTTAGATGACGTAGGTCTTGGGATGGAGCAAATGCTGCAAGCAGGGTATAAAAAAGGATGGGGCGTGGGCCGTCATGTTCTGGGCTCAAACTACTTTTTTTATTCGCGTGATCCGTGGGGGAGTTTTAGTGAATTTTCGTACGACATTGACTTTGTTCCAGCAGACCACGATTGGCAAACTGGCAACTACCCGCAAAATGATTCTTTTTATGCTTGGGGGCCAGAGGTGCCAGAGGAATTTGTGATTAACTATGAGGTTAGCCCGCTTTCACTCTAGCCCCATAGTTTTTTAGAGCACCTCGTACACGTCGTAAATAGGCCCCGTGCTCTCACGACGTCCTGTAGCAACCGCAATGATGCGGTTAAGCCACGCATATTTTTCGCTGGAAGTCTCAAATACAGGTGTCATTCGGAAGTAATACAAAGAGGGATCTACTTTCTCGCCTTTGTTCAATTTGTCAATGACATCTTTAGGTCCATGGCGCAGACCTCTGTAAGACATATAAATGTGATGGCCATCGTCGGTTTCTAAAGTCAAGCG
>JBAXNJ010000015.1:0-13334 GCA_037133815.1 Betaproteobacteria bacterium | reverse complement strand
CCAACGCCTTCTTTCAGCGAATCCACGCGCCTCTGGTCTTGAATGGCAATGCTGGACCCTGCAGTCTGGTTGGGTCATGGACCATTTTGATTATGCGGGTGTAGGGACACTTTCATTGCGAAGCAGCAGTGAACAAATTGCGGTTTGGCGTTTTACCCTCAACCACAATGTTTTGGCGATGCGTTTGCAAGAGGCATTCGCAGCGCGATTAGAAGTCATTACCCACGGACGCGCGCTCCAATCAAGCGTTACAACACGATGCCCCCAATGCAAATTGCCTTTAGAGGTGGAGGGTGATGAATGTCCCGTTTGCAACCGTGAACAGCACGCCCCTTTGTCGACATGGGGCTTGTTTCGCTTGTGGCGCTTCGCACACCCATACCGTTGGCAATTATTGGCGGGGTTTTTATTGACGCTGGCCTCCACTGCAGCCACCTTGGTGCCGCCGTACTTGACCATGCCGCTGATGGACGATGTATTGATTCCATTCCAAAACGGTCAAGATATTGACCACGACCTCGTGGCTTTGTATTTAGGTGGCTTGTTTGCGGCAGCTGCCTTGGCTTGGATCTTGGGATGGGCCAAGACCTATATCTTGGCCTTGGTGTCTGAGCGAATTGGTGCGGACTTGCGCACCACGGCGTATGAGCACTTGATGCGTTTGTCTCTGGAGTATTTTGGCGGCCGGCGTACTGGTGACTTGATGAACCGTATAGGTGCCGAAACAGATCGTATCAATGTCTTTTTGTCTGTGCATCTTCTTGATTTTGCTACTGATATTTTGATGATTTTGATGACTGCTGTCATTTTGTTGAGCATCGATATTCGGTTGGCTGCAGCCACTTTATTGCCTCTTCCATTCATTATTTGGCTCATCCACGTTGTGCGCGACAAATTGCGAACCGGTTTCGAAAAAATTGATCGTGTCTGGTCGGAATTAACCAATGTGTTGTCTGACACCATTCCAGGTATTCGTGTTGTCAAAGCCTTTGCGCAAGAAAGGCGTGAGGCGAACCGGTTTCGAGATGCTAATAAGCACAACATGGCGGTGAATGATCGTATTAATTTTGTTTGGTCTTTGTTTTCTCCCACCGTCACCTTGATGACGGAAATTGGTTTGTTGGTGGTGTGGGGTTTTGGTATTTGGCTGGTGTCGCACCATCAAATTACCGTTGGCGTGTTGACGGCGTTCTTGGCGTATATCGGACGGTTTTACACGCGCCTAGATTCTATGAGTCGCATCGTTTCTCAAACTCAAAAAGCTGCCGCGGGTGCTAAACGGATTTTTGAAATCTTGGACCATGTCTCTAGCGTGCCAGAGGCCACACATCCACAAAAACTTCCCACCCCATTAGAAGGACGCATCGATATCCAAGATGTAGGTTTTCGATACGGAAACCGCGCTGTTATTCGTGGTTTGAATTTAGCTATCCAACCCGGCGAAATGATTGGCTTGGTCGGGCAAAGTGGCTCGGGCAAAAGCACTTTGGTGAATTTGATTTGCCGTTTTTACGATATCAGCGAAGGCGCCATCAAGGTCGATGGCATCGATATCCGTAATATCGCTATGTCAGATTTCCGCAGCCATATTGGTTTGGTATTGCAAGAACCTTATCTGTTCTTTGGCACCATTGCCGACAACATTGCTTATGGCAAGCCCAATGCAAGTAGACAAGATATCGTTGCCGCAGCACGTGCAGCCCATGCGCATGAATTTATTTTGCGACTGCCGCAAGGCTATGACTCCTTGGTGGGTGAGCGCGGGCAAGGGCTTTCAGGTGGAGAGCGTCAACGCGTTTCTATTGCGCGAGCTTTGTTGATTAATCCGCGTATTTTGATTTTGGATGAGGCCACTGCATCGGTAGACACAGAGACCGAGCAAGAAATCCAAAAAGCACTTGATAACTTGGTGCAAGGTAGAACCACGATTGCGATTGCACATCGTTTGTCAACACTGCATAAAGCAGACCGATTGGTCGTCTTGGAGCAGGGTGAGTTAGTCGAAGAGGGTGACCACGACACTTTGATGGCCAAGCAAGGTGCTTATTGGCGCTTGTATGAAGCACAAGCCAAAAATGCAGAGGCTGACCGCGTGAAGTTGGGTGAAGTGTCACGCAAAGAGGACATCGTATGAGTGACGCATTCTCTTTAAGCTTTAACGCGTTGGGGCAACTGGCTGTCCGATTGGCAGATGGCTCGTTGCATGAAGAGGCGGTCGTTGTGCGGGCTTTTCCTATTGCTGAACCAGATCTCAGTATTTCTATTTTGAGTGCAGAGGGCAAAGAGTTAATCTGGATAGATGACCTTGCCGCAGTTAGCGACGTTGATAGACAAGTCATTGAACGTGCCTTACAAATGCGCGAATTCATGCCGGAGATTTTGCGACTGGACGGTGTGAATAGTTTTTCGACGCCTAGCACCTGGCGAGTTCAAACCAATCGCGGACCGACTGAGTTTGTTCTCAAGGGCGAAGAAGACATCAAACGACTTAGCATCAATACCTTGATAGTGGCAGATGCGCATGGCGTACAGTTTTTGATCCGCGATTTGCCCGCGCTTGATAGGCATACACGGAAGTTATTGGATCGGTTTTTGTGATGCAGGAAAGGTTATAAGCTTGGCGTGTGGGTTTTTAGAGTTCTTTGTAACCTTCAATTAGTACTCAAAGCAACTAACTTCTTCAAGTAGATTTCTTGCGAAGGCGGATATTGAGCATTTCAACGCACACAGAGAATGCCATTGCAAAGTAAACATAGCCTTTAGGGATGTGGTGTTCAAAGCCCTCGGCGATAAGCACAACCCCCACAACGACCAAGAAACTCAGTGCGAGCATTTTGATCGTCGGATGGTTGGATACAAATTCACCAATTCCACGGGCAAAAACCATCATAAGTGCGACTGATGTGAGGACAGCAGCAATCATGATTTCAATTCGGTCGACCATACCTACGGCTGTGATGATGGAATCTAATGAAAAAACCAAGTCAATCAGCATGATTTGAAAAATCACAGAAAAAAGAGTGTGACGAGACTGAGAGGCCTGTTGGTCTTCGGCGCCCTCCAGTGTTTCATGAATCTCCGTTGTACTTTTCCAAATAAGGAACAAGCCACCGAGAAGCAAGATGGCGTCTCTGCCAGAGACTTCGTGCCCAAGTACGGTGAGCATGGGCTCCACTAGGCCAACGATCCAAGATAAAACTAGAAGCAAGCCAATACGCATAAACATAGCCATGAACAAGCCAATGCGTCTGGCTATTTCACGCTTCTCTAGTGGAAGTTTGTCGACAAGAATAGAAATGAAAATGATGTTGTCTATGCCAAGCACCAACTCCAACGCAGTCAAGGTTGCAAAAGCTATCCAAGCTTCGGGGGAGGTGATGAGGTCCATATTTTGATTGACTTGATCGCTTTATTTGTTGGCTTGCAACGCTGCAATGCGTTCTTCAAGGGGAGGGTGGCTGGCAAATAGTTTGCTTAGATCTCCTGTAATGCCCATGGCCGAAACACTGGCGGGTAGTACACCCGCTTGCATTTGACCCAGTCGAGAAAGCGCATTGATCATTGGTTGCTTTTGCCCTAGCAATTGGGCGGAGCCTTCATCGGCGCGGAACTCACGCTGACGGCTGAACCATGCAACGATCATGCTGGCGACAAATCCCAAAACAATGTCTAGCACGATGCTGGTGACGTAATAGCCCCAACCAGGACCGCTTGATTCATCGTCTTTGCTGCGCGTGAGGTTGTCGACAAAGTAGCCAATCACGCGACTTAAGAAAACCACAAAGGTATTGAGAACACCTTGGATCAAAGTCAAAGTGACCATGTCACCGTTTGCAATATGGGCAATTTCATGACCTAAGACAGCTTCCACCTCATCGCGGGTCATACCTTGCAATAAACCGGTTGACACTGCAACCAAAGCAGAGTTCTTGAAGGCGCCAGTTGCGAATGCGTTAGGTTCTCCATCGAAGATAGCCACCTCAGGCATTGCGATGCCTGCGCGCTGAGATAAACGTTGAACGGTTTCTAAGATCCACGCTTCATCTACATTACGGGGCTGGGTAATAACCTCTGCACCCGTGGACATCTTGGCCATCCACTTACTCATGAGCAAAGAAATGAAGGCACCGCCAAAGCCCATGATGAATGAAAAACCTAAAAGTGCTGAAAGATTCAAACCGTTAGCTGTCAGGTAACGATTAACGCCTAGCAGGCTTGCTACCAAGCCAAGTACCAGCATCACTGCAATGTTGGTGAGGATGAAGAGGAATATGCGTTTCATGAAGTGAACCTTTTCAAAAAATTTAGGGAAATCATTAACTGATCATATGTAGACGTGTCTGTGAATATCAATATCGTCCAAAATATCCGCGCTTTTTTTGAGTTTATTTTTGAAGTAACCACAATAAAAATAGTAGTTATTAAATATTCATAAAAATTCTATTCCCATAAATTTTCTGTGCCTAATTAATTTTTATGTTTGACAAAAAACATTGTTAAGGTTTAATTCATACATCGTTGGGGAGTAGCTTAATTTCTTTGTGTTCAGTTTAGTCATCAGGCGCACGAAGAAATCATCACATCGTCATTACGGAGTCTTGTACTCCCGGTGTGTTGGGCATATAACTGGTTCATAACAAGCAAAGCAAGACCTTCGATCTCTCGCTCCATGGGTTAAATCCCGTGGAAGTGTTCGGATCGTTTTGAGGTCTTCCATGGAATTATTTTCATTCCCGTGGTGGTCAGCTTTGCTGACTATCGTATTGATTGACTTAGTCTTAGCTGGCGATAACGCAATCGTTATCGCCCTTGCTGCACGCAATCTCCCCCCTGAGCATCAAAACAAAGCCATTATTTGGGGAACTGTTGCGGCCATTTTTATTCGCTCCGCAATGACGGTCTGCGTTGTTTGGTTGCTGCAAATTCCTGGACTTATGTTTATCGGTGGTTTGGGTTTGCTATGGATTGCTTACAAGCTCATCTCAGATGCCTCTGAAGATTCAAACCATAGTGTTTCTGCTACAACTTTTTGGAGCGCCATGAAAACTATCGTGGTAGCCGACGCATTGATGGGAATTGATAACGTATTGGGCGTTGCTGGTGCTGCAAATGGTTCGTTTGACTTGGTTGTCATTGGACTTCTTATTAGTATTCCGATCGTTGTGATGGGAAGCAAGCTAGTCCTTCGCTTAGTAGAGAAGTGGCCCATCATTATTCATTTGGGAGCTACTGTTTTGGCAATTACTGCTGCGCAAATGCTAATCAATGAACAACTGCTAGACCATTTGTTTGACGGCGAAGAATGGATCCATCAGCTTGCACGTGGAGCCACCTATGTTTTGGCAATTGCTGGCGTCTTGGGCTTTGGTTGGCTCGCGCAGAGACGACAGGAGCACGACCATAAATCAGAGTCTTACTTGGCATAACTTACTTCAACTAAAAGGAGAGAAAAATGGAAACTTTTATCGTTTATGTCGATGACAAGCAATATGCACTCCAGCAGATCATTCCCATGCTGTCCCCACAGGAATCAGATAAGCGAGTGAGTTGGATATTGGTTGGGTGCGCCCCAAAGCTGACACGCCATAGCGGGCGTTGGTTATCAAAGCCTGCACAAAAAAGATGGCGGCAAGATTGGACCCTGGAAGCAACAGAAGATATTGCAACATTACTTAGGCAACATAACAACCAAGTATTTATCAAGACGGCTCATGGGGCTTTATCGGAATTTACAAAACAATTAAGTCGAGAATTTAGTTCAGCAAGAGTTATAGATGCTCGGCGACCAAAATTAACTGGAAATTTAGATCCAGTGACGGAAGATCAACCCCAAACTAAATCTGATCTAGTTTTACCGGCTGGGCTGCTTGCAATAGGTGCTGGTATTGCCATTGCCGCTGATTAGTACATGAATCCTATTGAAGTTTGATATGCCGTCTCGATGCATAGAAGAATTTTCTGGATAGCTTTATCAACTTTAAGTTGCATGCTTATAGGTTGCAGTTCATTGAAAAATGAACTGCAAGACAGCGCACAAACGAAAAATCTTATTTGGCAACCAGAGCAGCAACTGACCTGGGAGCAAGTAAAGCTTCCTAGTAAACGGGAAACTAAATATTCTCTGGTTAAGTTAAATGGCCAAAATGCATTGAACGCAAATGCGCAGTCATCAGCAAGTATGCTGAGGAAGAATATTCGTATCGAACCACACTCGCTAGATCGCTTGTCTTTTTCTTGGCAGGTATCTGAATTAATTGCAGCTGCAGATATGGCGAAGCGAGATCAAGATGACTCTCCTGTTAGATTGATACTAGCGTTTGATGGAGATCGTAAGCAGTTTTCAATGAAGAATGCTATGTTGAGTGAGTTATCCCATGTCATCACCGGGGAGCCCATGCCATACGCAACACTCATGTATGTTTGGTGCAACCAGCGACCAGTTAATTCGGTGATTGAAAATCCGCGTACTAACCGCATTCGCAAAATTGTGGTGGAGTCTGGCTCAGACCGTTTGAACCAATGGTTGATGTATGAACGTAATATAAAAATTGATTTTGAGAATGCATTTGGCGAACCTCCAGGTGCGCTAGTGGGCATTGGCCTTATGACGGACAGTGACAATACGCAGAGCCATATGCAAGCTTGGTATGGGACAATTCAATTGAAATAATTTATTCCATCAATTCAAAATGCGGCTCTCAAAATTACTCAAATATTGGCCTGAATTAATTCCTCTTTTGAGTGCTGGGCTGCTTTTTGTATTGTTTGAGATTTCCATAACTGGATTAATAGCAGTCTTAGCTTTTGTCACCATGATGCTTGCAGTGATTGCATCTGTCCACCACGCGGAAGTCATTGCGCATCGGTTGGGCGAACCCTATGGCACGTTGGTGCTGGCATTGGCGGTCACGGTCATCGAAACAGCCATGATCTTGTCCATCATGTTTACGGAAGGCGGCAAGAATGCCACCCTACCTAGGGATACGATCTACGCAGCTGTGATGATTATCTGTAACGGTGTTGTGGGGCTATCGTTGTTAATTGGAGGTTTGCACCATAAAGAGCAGCTCTTTCGAATCGAAGGTACTGGTTCTGGGTTTGCTGCACTGGTAACTTTATCGGTCCTCGTTCTGGTTTTACCCCTCTACACCACTAGCTCCTCGGAGGGGACTTATACCAACTCGCAACTTGAATTTGTGGCGCTTTCCTCGCTGGCTCTTTGGTTGGTGTTTGTATTTATTCAAACCATCCGTCATAGAGACTACTTTTTACCCTCTATCAATGTAGAAGACGAGTCAGTGCATGCTACTCCTCCAACAGTTGCGCAAGCTTGGATTAGTTTTGTTTTGATGGCAATATCTTTGTTGTGTGTGGTTGGATTTGCTAAGTTACTCTCACCCACCATTAAGTCTTTGGTTACGACCTACAACGCGCCAGACGCCACAGTGGGTATTGTGATTGCCCTTATTGTTTTACTGCCTGAAACATGGGCGGCACTTAGGGCTGCAAGTGCAGATCGGCTGCAAACCAGTATGAATCTGGCAATTGGTTCAGCATTAGCAAGTATTGGCTTAACGATTCCCTTGGTTGTTCTTTTTTCAGTTGTGTTTGAATTTGATTTAATGTTGGGGATAGAGGCAAAAGATGTGGTTTTGCTAGGACTGACCTTTTTAGTCGGCTCTATTACTTTGGGTTCAGGAAGAACTAATGTGATGCAAGGCGCTATTCATTTGGTCCTATTTGCAGCCTTTTTATTCTTAACGCTGGTACCTTGAATTCCCTTTTCATTTATTTTTTGGATGATGCGCAGCGAAACCCAATATTGTGATGGCCCGCTTTAGGATTACGGGATAGATTTTTACCTCTTTGAGTTGTGGTTATTTCTTCTTCGCTTGAATCATGCCCGCCACCACGAGTAGAACGTATAGGACCAGAGTTTTGGTTTTCTCTACCATCGTCAGATTTATAGGGGTAGGCTTGATAAGCGCTGGAAACCCATTCCCATTGATTGCCGGCCATGTCTAAGATTCCGTATGGGCTTGCGCCTTCTGGAAATGCGTCGACTGGTGCTGATGCGTTGTAAGACGCGCCAAAAAGAGCTTGTTTATTATTCGGCTTTGAATTTCCCCATGGATACTTTCTTTGATCTGTTCCACGTGCTGCTTTTTCCCACTCCGCTTCGGTAGGTAATCGCTTATTTAACCAACTGCAGTAATCACGCGCACCTACCCAACTAACTTCATTAACCGGGTGCATTGCATAACCATTATCAGCCTGCCATTTTAAATTCTGCAAGTGAATTCTTGCATCATTATCTTGATCGTCGTAAAAGCTTTCACTCCGTTTATTTTTTAAGCCTTGGCTATTCAAAAATTCAGCAAACTCAGCATTGGTTACAGGGAAAATGTCGAGAAAAAATGATTCAATAAAAAGTGTGTGCGAAGGTTTTTCATCATCAGGTCCAAGATTAGAGCCCATAGTGAAAGCTCCTTTTGGAATGAGCGCCATTGTTTTTGCCGAGCCAAGGCCAGAAGTAACTATCTGCGCATCAACATCATTTATACAAATAAAAATAAACAGCAATAAAGTAATTTTTCGCATCTAGGTTACGTCTAAAACCAAAAAGATACTGCATAAGGGATCAACATTGCAGCCAAAATGCCATGAAGACCCATGCCAAGACTTGCATAGGCACCTGCTTCTGGGTGAACACTAAAAGCTCTCGAAGTACCAATACCGTGAGCGGCTACGCCCAAAGCGAAACCGCGTTGCCACCAAGCGGTAATTCGTAAAACGTCTAAAACGTAGCGTCCCAGCACAGCGCCTAATATGCCTGTGCTGACTGCAAAAATAGCTGTCAAAGTGGGTGATGCTTGCACGCGTTCAGCAATACCCATCGCAATGGGTGCTGTTACAGACTTGGCTACTAAACCACGCACCAGGGCTTCATCTACTCCTAACCAACGAGCCATGCCAATTGCTGTTAAAACAGACGTAACCCCACCTGCTAACAGTGAGATCATCAAAATGCCCATTCGTCCTTTAAGCGATGCAAATCCTTTGTAAATGGGTATAGCCAAGGACACCGTAGCGGTACCCAGTAAAAAGTGCACAAACTGTGCCCCTTCAAAATATTTGACGTAGGGCATATCAAGCATATGGATGCTCAATGTCACCAAAATCACAGCAATCAAGACGGGGTTGGCTAAAGGATTGCGTTCACTACGCTCGTATAGCGTGAGTCCTAATAAATACGCGCTAAGAGTTAAAACTAAAGCTAGTAATGGACTGCCTGATAGGTAAACCCAAATCTCAGAGATTGGTGGTAGATCAGTGCGCATCTGAGTCACTTTTACCAAATGCCTTGAGTAGGCTAGCGGTTACCGCAATGGTGGCTAACACGCTGACAACTAATGCTGTCGCAATGGCCCATGCATTGGTTTTCAAAATAGGCAAGTAGAGCACCACACCTACTGATGCTGGAATAAACAGCAAGCCTAAGTGCTGTAAGACGCTACTACCCACCAAATCAATTGATGCTGGCACGTGCCCGCGTAGGCTTAAAAATACCAACAGTAAAACCAAACCAATTACTGGACCTGGAATGAAAGGCATTGCGAATTTAGAAAGTAACTCGCCTAGTGCTTGGAATATGAAGATTTGAACTAGGCCTTGAATCATTTAATTTTTTGTAACTCAGATTTTTAAAAATCATGCACGATTGATCGTTTTTTTAGGGTGATTTAATTAAAAAATCGCTTCAACTTATCAGCCCAACCGCCTTCAGCAGGCGAGTGCTTAGCCCCGCCTTTTTTGAGCGACTCGTCTAAGTCTTTGAGCAATTTGCGTTGGTGCTCTGAGAGTTTGACGGGGGTCTCAACGGAGATGTGGCAATACAAATCCCCAGGAAAGCTCGAACGCAAACCTTTCATGCCTTTACCGCGTAAACGGAACTGCTTGTCGTTTTGTGTGCCTTCTGGAATATCAATGGCTGCTTCACCAGCGAGTGTGGGAACACGAATTTCTCCGCCTAATGCTGCAGTGGTGAAGCTGATGGGCACAGAGCAATGCAAGTCGTCGCCATCACGCTCAAAAATGTCGTGCTTCTTCAAGCGGATTTCGATGAACAAGTCGCCCGATGGGCCACCATTGGTGCCAGGCTCGCCATTGCCCGTGCTACGGATGCGCATGCCGTCGTCGATGCCAGCTGGAATTTTGACTTCCAGAGTTTTTTGTTTTTTGACTTTGCCTTGACCATGGCAAGTGGTGCAGGGGTCTGGAATGATCTTGCCTGAGCCACGGCAATGCGGACACGTTTGTTGCACGCTAAAGAAACCTTGGCGCGTTTGCACTTGGCCACTGCCGTTGCACGTAGAACAAGCTTTGGCAGATGTTCCAGGCTTTGCGCCAGTACCATGGCATGGGTCGCACTCGTCCCATCCGGGGATACGAATTTCAGCGTCTTTGCCTTTGGCGGCTTCTTCGAGCGATATCTCCATCGCATAACTCAAGTCATTACCACGGTAGACCTGACGGCCACCAGCCCCGCGACGTGCTTGTCCAAAAATATCACCAAAAATATCGCCAAATGCTTCACCAAATCCACCAGCAAACTCAGCACCACCTGGGCCCCCGCGCATATTGGGGTCTACGCCTGCATGGCCGTATTGGTCGTAGGCTGCACGCTTTTGTGGGTCAGACAGCATCTCGTAGGCTTCTTTGCCTTCTTTGAATTTCACTTCGGCGTCTTTGGCTGCATCGCCTTGGTTGCGGTCAGGGTGGTGCTTCATCGCCAGTTTGCGATAAGCCTTTTTGATCTCGTCTTCGCTGGCATTTTTGGGTACACCCAAAATTTCGTAAAAGTCGCGTTTAGTAGCCATGGTGGGTTGCTGTTTTATATGTACCAACGCCGCGCTGGCCCTTGTGGGGCCTTGGCGCGGCGCACGGAGCTAAAAAGTTTTAGCCTTTTTTGACTTCTTTGACCTCTGCGTCAACGACGTTGTCGTCAGCGGGTTTGGCGTTCTCGTTGGCTGCGCCTGGAGCGCCGCCGGCTGCAGCAGCTTGTTGGGCTTGCATGTCGGCATAGACTTTTTCGCCTAGCTTTTGAGAGACTGTCATCAATGTTTCTGTTTTTGCATCGATCTCGGCTTTGTCTTCGCCTTTCAAAGCGTCTTCAACTTCTTTGACGGCAGCTTCGATTTTTTCTTTCTCGCCAGCGTCGAGTTTGTCGCCGTGTTCAGTCAAGCTTTTCTTAACGCTGTGAACTGCGGCATCGGCTTGGTTGCGCGATTGCACGATTTCTAGTTTCTTTTTGTCTTCGACGGCATTGAGTTCAGCGTCTTTAACCATTTGCTGGATCTCTTCTTCCGACAAGCCAGAGTTGGCTTTGATGGTGATTTTGTTTTCTTTGCCAGTGGCTTTGTCTTTCGCGCCGACGTGCAAGATGCCGTTAGCGTCGATGTCGAAGCTCACTTCAATTTGTGGTGTGCCACGCGCTGCTGGTGCAATGCCTTCTAAATTGAATTCGCCCAAAGACTTGTTGCCAGAGGCAATCTCACGTTCACCTTGGTAGACCTTGATAGTCACGGCAGGTTGGTTGTCATCAGCAGTGGAGAAGGTTTGCGCAAACTTGGTAGGAATGGTGGTGTTCTTGGTGATCATCTTGGTCATCACACCGCCTAAGGTTTCAATACCCAAGCTCAATGGGGTAACGTCAAGCAGCAACACGTCAGAGCGGTCGCCTGAGAGCACTTGTCCTTGAATCGCAGCGCCCACAGCAACGGCTTCGTCAGGGTTGACGTCACGGCGTGGCTCTTTACCAAAGAATTCTTTGACCTTGTCTTGCACTTTAGGCATGCGGGTCATACCGCCGACCATGATCACGTCGTCGATATCACCCACAGATACGCCAGCGTCTTTGATAGCCGTGCGGCATGGGGCGATGGTGCGTTCGATCAACTCTTCAACGAGTTGTTCGAGCTTGGCACGGTTAAGTTTGATGTTCAGGTGTTTAGGACCTGAAGCGTCAGCCGTGATGTAAGGCAGGTTGATGTCCGTGCCAGTCGATGAAGAGAGTTCGATCTTGGCTTTTTCTGCAGACTCTTTGAGGCGTTGCAAGGCCAGCACGTCTTTCGACAAATCAACGCCAGACTCTTTCTTGAATTCGGCAATGATGAAATCGATGATGCGTTGGTCAAAGTCTTCACCACCCAAGAAGGTGTCGCCGTTGGTGGAGAGCACTTCGAATTGTTTTTCACCGTCAACGTCTGCGATCTCAATGATCGAGACGTCAAAGGTACCGCCACCCAAGTCGTACACAGCAATCTTACGATCGCCTTTTTCGGTTTTGTCCAAACCAAAAGCCAAGGCAGCAGCAGTGGGTTCGTTGATGATGCGCTTGACATCCAAGCCTGCGATGCGTCCGGCATCTTTGGTGGCTTGGCGTTGTGCGTCGTTGAAATATGCTGGAACAGTGATGACCGCTTCGGTCACTTCTTCGCCAAGATAGTCTTCGGCAGTCTTTTTCATCTTGCGCAAAATTTCAGCGCTGATTTGTGGAGGTGCTAATTTGTTGCCACGCACTTCCACCCATGCGTCGCCGTTGTCGGCTTTGGCGATGGTGTAGGGCATCATGTCGATGTCTTTTTGCACTTCTTTTTCGGCGAATTTGCGGCCGATCAAGCGCTTGACAGCGAACAAGGTGTTGCGTGGGTTGGTAACCGCTTGGCGTTTGGCCGAAGCGCCGACCAAAATTTCACCGTCTTCTTGGTACGCAATGATGGACGGAGTGGTACGTGCGCCTTCGGCGTTTTCGATCACCTTGGTGGTGTTGCCTTCCATGATAGCCACACACGAGTTGGTGGTGCCCAAGTCAATGCCAATAATTCTTCCCATTTTTTTCTCCGGTAATTTCTAACAATTCAGATGAGGAACAGTTGTGGATAACTTTTCCGATTTCAAGTCTTTGCGTCTGGTTTTTGCTTATTTAAGTGGCGAAATAGCGTTTTCAGAGGCTCAGCCAACTCACTTGGGCGCTGTGACGGTCACCAGCGCAGGGCGCAAGACGCGCTCAGCGATCAGATAGCCTTTTTGTAAAACGGTGACAACGCTGTTGGGTTCATATTCGCCAGGCACCACGCTGATAGCTTGGTGTTGGGCCGGGTCGAACTTGGTGCCGGCGGCAGGGTCGATCGCGATGATCTTGTTGCGCTCCATGGCGCTCTTGAGTTGGCGAAGCGTTGCTTCAGCACCTTCGCGGATTTGCTCGGGCGTAGCGGTTTGAATAGCAAGACCGGCTTCTAAGCTGTCGAGCACCGGAAGCAGACTGTCGGCGA
>JBAXNJ010000014.1:0-13358 GCA_037133815.1 Betaproteobacteria bacterium | reverse complement strand
CCTTCTATATCTGTAGGTTGCACTTTGTCTAAGTCGGCAGAATATCCATTGACTCCTGGTGCAACCATGATGCTGGCAGGCAAAGACAAACCACGCATGATGCTACGCTGAATCGCAACACGGTCTATCGACATGCTCATGGCTTTTCGCACGCGGACATCTTTAAATATATTTTTCCCTTTAGGCCCATACTTCAACTCTTCACTTCCTTGGTCCATCGCTAAAAAGATAGTCCGTACTTCAGGGCCATCGAGTACTGCGAGAGATGGGGTATTGCGAAGGCGGGCAACGTCTTGGGTAGGTAAGTCTGTCACGGCATCTACATTGCCAGATAACAAGGCAGCTATGCGGGTAGGGTCAGATTTGATAGGGGTGTAGACCACATCGGTCACATTGCCCTGTAACTTGTCCCACCAAGCCTTATTAGCAGTCATCACTAATTTTTGATCAGGCTGCCATTCTTTGATGATGTAGGGGCCCGTTCCGTTGGTGTTAGTTGCTGCATAGGTGATTTCTTTAGCTTTATAGTCTTGAATTTTTTCAGACTTGTTTTTTACACACCACGCCTTACTCATGATGAGAAATGTATTGAAATTATTTAGCAAAGTTGGATTGGGCTTGTCAGAGATCACATCTATCGTGAAGTCATCTATTTTTTTTATTTCTTTAACACCGCCCACATAAATTTGCATCGTGCCTTGGGGTTGGCGAATACGGTCAAACGAAAACAGAACATCTTCGGCTGTAAAAGGTGTTCCATCGTGAAACCTCACGTTTTTGCGTAAATTGAAACGTACGGTTGTTAGATTAATATTCTGCCAACTTGTAGCGAGCGCAGGTTCAATTTTGTAATTTTTATCAAACCGCACCAAAGGCTCGTAGGCATGGCTCACAACATTGTTAGTAGTGGCGTGGTTTTGGGCATGGGGATCCAAAGTCAAAATATCATTTTGGGCAGCCCATTTGAGTTCTGCCGCCTGTAAGCTACTCATTGATACGAATACGGCTGACACCCCCAGACCTACAGTCATGAGGCGAAGGGTTTTAAGAATGCTTAAATACATGCTATATCCTCTGTAAATTGAACGACCAAATCATTCTATAGACAATAAAGTTAATCCACAACCCAGCTTTCACCCTTGCAAGACGACATCACTTCCCTTTATGCAGATGCGCTATCTGCCCTCATTCACCGCCGCGAAATCTCCTGCCGTGAGGTAATGGCTGCATATTTAAATCGTATAAACAAAATCAACCCCATCTATAACGCCATCGTCAATATGGCTGACGAAGATTTGTTGCTTGATCAAGCAGATACCTGCGATGTGGAATTACAAAATGGGCAGTCAAGAGGTTGGCTGCACGGCATCCCTCAGGCCATTAAAGATGCAGCATCGTCCTCAGGCTTTCCCACCACATTGGGCAGCCCGCTTTTAAAAGATGCTATGGCCAAAACAGACACGGTCATGGTGTCACGCATGAAAGCTGCTGGATGCATCGTGATCGGCAAAACCAATATGCCTGAATTGGGGCTTGGCTCAAACACTTTCAATGAAGTTTTTGGCGCAACGCGCAATGCATGGGATACCGATGTAAGCGCTGGCGGCAGTAGCGGCGGCACTGCTGTGGCCCTATCTCAGCGAATGCTACCCGTTGCAGACGGATCTGACTTTATGGGATCTTTGCGCAACCCTGCTGCTTGGAACCATGTTTTTGGCATGCGCCCTAGCCAAGGTCGCATTCCCTTAGGTCCTGGTAACGATGTATTTCTGTCTCAACTTGTTACGGAAGGTCCGATGGCGCGTAATGTCAAAGACTTGTCTAAATTACTTGAAATTCAATCCGGCTTTGACCCTCGCTTACCTTTATCGCTTTCGTCTCAGTTTCACGCACGCGATAGCCAAACAAAAGCAGAATATCTCAAAGGTTTGCGCATCGGTTGGCTAGGAGATTTATCTGGTCATTTAGCTACGGAAGGGGGCATCTTAGAAATTTGCGAACAGGCACTTCACCGTATGGCCTCTGCTGGAGCCATCGTCACCCCTATGGCATTGGGATTTGATACGAACAAGCTTTGGGAGTGTTGGCTGTCGTGGCGACGCGCTTTAGTAGGTCCTCGCGTCACAGCTTTGATGGGATTTGCAAATGCACGGGAACACATCAAACCCGAAGCGCTTTGGGAGTTCGACCACGCACAAGGTATGTCTTACACCCAGTTTTCACAAGCAAGCCAAACGCGAACCAGTTTTTATCATCACATGCTTCATCTGTTTCAAACACAAGTAGATGTGATTGCGATGCCAGTCGTTCAAACATGGCCTTTTGCGATTGAAAAGCGTTGGCCCACACATATTGGCAATCGGAAAATGGATACTTATCACCGCTGGATGGAATCCACCATTTACGCCACCCTAGCCGGCTTACCCGCCATCAGTGTTCCGGCAGGTTTTCACCCTAAGCACACTTGGTCGATGGGATTGCAATTGATTGGACCGCCGCAAGGTGACAGTTTTTTATTAAAAGTTGCTGCAGCATATGAAGATACATCATTAGAGCTTATGAACAAGACTCCAACAAACGATACCTTGAAATCAAAGTGAGTGAGCAAATAAAAAGCCCAAACCCATCGCTGTTCCGTAAACCAAATGACTTGATAAAGAAATCAAGCAAGCCTTTTGGGGGTTAGGCGTGAGTTTTCCCATTACGCCCTTACCCATACAAGGCATGAAATAAAACCAAGGCACCACCACACTTGCTGCGCCAAATAGAAAACCATCGGCTAGCGTAGGCTCAATAACCCGATCGATCATCAACACTAAATAAATAACCGCATACAACACGCTCACGAAGTAGTGCACGATCCAACCAATCGGCAATTCATTTGGCGCTGGTGGTTCGTTATCAATAGTCGGGTGATACATGGTTCCTCTTTTCAAAGTAAGAACAAACCATCGTCCCACCATGGCCCAATTCGTTGCAGGAATGCCAGTAATACGCTTTAATATTTGCTGCCAAACATCCATAGCAAGGCAGGCAATTACACCAGCAACAAATATAGAAATTACGCCATTACCCATTTCGATCTCCTTGTGCTTACTCCAACTGGAGGTTTCAACGATGTTATACCCATCTACTAAGCATAGAACATAACGCCCAAATAACTTAGGCACTTTTCTACTCAGGAAGAATACCCGCAGCCTTGATCAAAGGCAACCACCTATCTAGGTCTTTGCGTAAAACAGATTTGGCTTCGTCACCGATAAGCGCGAGTGGCTTGCCGCCCGCTTTTTCAAAACGCTCAACCACATCTGGGGCACTCACCACCTTACGGAACTCTGTACGCAATCGGCTTAACTCGACAGCAGGTGTGCGTGCCGGAGCAAAGTAGCCAAACCAAGATTCCAGCTCTAGGGCAGCAACGCCAGTCTCACGAATAGTAGGCACCGTAGGGTGCATGGGTGAACGCACCGCACTCGATACAGCCAACGCTTTGAGTGTGCCTGCATCTACTTGAACCCGCGCAGTAGATGCCAAGTCAAAGAACAAATCGACGCGACCACCTATCAAATCTGTATAAGCGGGCTGAGCACCGCGGTATGGAATATGGGTGAGTTCAACACCAGCTAAATGCCAAAGCGCCGCCGCTAAAATATGCTGCCCTGATCCGTTGCCAGCAGAGGCGTAGCTTAATTTATTGGGATTTGTTTTGGCATAAGCCACCAATTCCACTAGATTATTGAAAGGTAAATCTTTGCGCGCTACCAAGGTGTAGTTGTAAGAAACAGCGAGGCCAATAGGTTCGAAATCTTTGACAGGGTCGTAACTCAGGTTTTTATAAAGACCCGCATTAAGTACGAGATTAGAAACAGAGCCCATCAGTAAGGTATAACCATCAGGAGCGGCCTTAGCCGCTAAATCAGTGCCGACCAAAGTGCCAGAACCTGTTCGGTTCTCTACGACCACTCCTAGTTTGAATGTTTGCGCTAATTTGTCTGCGAGTACGCGCGCAACAAAATCGAACCCCCCACCAGGTGGTTGCGGCACGATGACGCGAATAGGTTTGATGGGGTAAGCATCCTGTCCCCAGGACACCGTAGACGATGCCCCTGAGAGCATTGCGAGCAGAAATTTTAATTGGGTTCGGCGAAAATTTTGCATGATTAGCGTTCAAGTGGTTTACCGGACAACCAATTTGCTCCGCGGCGATAAAGGTCTTGAACCCCCTCCCCTTTGAGCATAGGCATGTCCATCTTTACTGTGTATCCAATGCGTGTTTGTATGTAAGCTAAATGCCGATAGCCCTCCGGAAAATGCGCTAGGGCGGATTGGTCTAATCTCAGAGTGCTAGCAGGATCTACAGGGTCAATACGATCTTTTTCGTAAATAGGCTGCCGATGCACCAGGCCCCACTTGCCACTTCGCTCTTCGAAGAAGTCATAAAAGCGTCCAGTGCACACCACGTCGCACACCACGTCAGAAACCATACCGCGTTGTGAAATCGTCATCTTGGTTTGCGCAATTGCACGAGTGCCTTGAACATCAATAGATGATCCTCCCAAGAAGTGCAAAATGCTGACGCCCTTGTTCCAACCCTCTATGGTGACTCGAATAAATTCTTCGTACGGGCCTTGAAACCATGTAGCCATCATTACGCCATCCTCATGCCACACTGTACGAAAACGGTCCCACATGCCGGCATCCCGCCACACGGCCCAGTTTTCGACCAATTGCCTAATTCGAAGTTGTTGTTCCATTTCAGTAGCCATTCGACATCCTTTTGCATGCATCCAAATTTTTATGAAATTTATTCAATATTTTCTGTCGTAAATTCAGCTGGAAGAATAATTTCTAGCAACTCGACATCATCCGACCAATCCAAAACAGCATGCTTGATACCCGGTGGCTGTATCCAACTACTGCCTTCCTTCATGACGAATTCACCCTCGCCATCGAAGTGGTTACGAATCCATCCTTTGAGTACATAGACCATTTGAAAATCTACATTATGTAAATGTAATTTGGCGGCTTCAGGATCAAATGGCGGCAGCAACCTGATGACTTGCGCTAGTGCTAGTCCATGGGTTGCTTTTGCAAAACCAAGATCCCTGTATGTCGCGTATGAACGCAAACCATCTTTTTTAAAGTCCTCTTCTTTGAGATGACTTAAAGCGAATTTTTGTGGTTTTTTTAACATAATTTAATTTGCCTGTATGTTGTTATCAATTGCTAATTGACGCCAAAGTGGTATCTCTGTCGCAATAATTTTTGCAAATTCATCTGATGTATTGCTAACAGGAGTAACAGACATTGCATTCAACTTCTTTTGTACATCCGTCATTTCAACCACTTTAGCTACACCATCTTGCAAAATTCGAATGATGTCTGAAGGGGTTCCAGCAGGCGCAAGTAAACCAATCCATAAAGAAAATTTGATATCAATCCCCAGTTCCACCATAGTTGGGATGTTTGGATACTCTTTCATACGTTTAGGAGACGTGACTGCTAATGCTTTGACACGCCCACTTTGAAGACCAACAAATGCAGGGCCTGCATCAGCGAGCGTCATCGTTACGTCGCCTGACATGACTGCAGTGACAGAATCGTTGGCACCTTTATAGGGAATGTGGGTAAATTTAGCCCCTGTCTTACGGCTAAAAAGCTCAGTAATGAGCTGGAATGATGCTGAACTTGCAGCATAGTTAGATTTATCAGGATTTTGTTTTGACTGATTAACTAACTCTTGAACAGTTTTAGCTGTGTTGTTGATATTGACGAGCATGACCAAAGGAGAATCACTCACAAAAGAAATAGGCACGAAATCTTGAGGGCTATAAGGTAGCTTGTTATATACAGCATGGTTGAAAATAATGGGGCCAGGCGCACCCATTAGCAATGTATAGCCATCCGGTTTAGCCTTTGCTACATAAGTACTCCCAACAATTGCACCCACACTAGGACGGTTTTCAACGACTACGGAGTGACCTATCACTGAAGGTAACTTTTCAGCCAATATGCGGGCAATAGCATCTACACCGCCTCCGGCTGAATAACCTACTACGATAGTGATAGGTTTATTGGGGTAGTCCGCAGCTTTTGCATTAGTTATCCATACATTACAAAATAGGGCAACAAAGACAAATTGCAAAAGTAGAAAAGAATCAAGGTTCTTTGAATATTTCATAACTCACTTCTCATCGGAATTATTGTCGGCCAATCTGAACATTCAATACTGCGGCTTGGCCAGAATCGACCGCATGGAGGCAACGCGCAATGGCAGCGTGAACTTCTTTCGGATCGCTTACACACTCACCATAGGCGCCAAATGCTTGCGCAACTTTTTCAAAATGTCGATCTTGCCCCTGCAATCTAGCTTGAAATTCATCGGATTGAACCGCTGCTCCATTTGGGTAAACACGCGCAACGGCTTCTTTCACGGCTTGCCATCCCCCGTTGTCGAGTACGACAGTAAATATGGGTAAGCGATAGCGCTGCGCGGTAGTGTATACCGACGTAGGCGTTGAAAAATGGAAGCTTCCATCACCCACAATTTGTACTACGCGTACTTGTGGGTTGGCTAATTTAACACCTAGCGCCATGCCTGCGCTGTACCCGAGTCCGCCACCTGCACCACATAGCAAGGTAAGTGGCAGACTACGAGGAATGTAATTGAGCACAGCAGGTGAATTACGAATCGCTTCGTTAATTACTACATCATGTGCATCAATTGCTTCACCTATTGCAGCACAAACAAAAGCAGAGGAGATGGCACCGATATCACCTTGCTTTTGGGCAATTAAGCCTAATTCCCTTTTTCGTGCAACTCTGCTAATTTTCCAACTATCTATACGCAATGCAACTTTTTCATGGAAAGATTTATCCGCCTTGGCACGCACAATTTGCGCAATCTGACGGAGTATGGTGGCGCAATCACCGTTGACGCGCATGTCTGAAGCAAAGCCCCACATTGGAAAATCTTTTTTAATCGTATCGATATCAATATGCACCCAACGTGTTTCGTCTTTGACCTTGACAAACTTTGGCAACCAAGGGACATCAACATCCAATAATAGCCCTAGATCAGCACTAGCAACACCCTTGCTTGGATCAAAACCAGCAAAGCAAGGGGAACTGCGATCGATATTCATATAACTCGGGCTGAACTCAAAAACCTCTATCCCGCATAGCATTGCAAGCTCTTCTAAGGCAGTAACTGCTTCTGCGTTGCGCCCAAGATAAGAGGTGATTGCAATTGGATTGCGCGTGGACATCAAATCTTTAGCAATTTCTTGTGCGCGCGCATCATCAATGCCCCCCGCTAGAACTGGACCATACCGCTCATTAGAAAAAGTGTTGACTTTGTTGCTATCAACGCTTTCTGCCAAAGTCTCTCGGGGCAATGTTAAAAATACAGGCCCTTTAGGATCGCTTTGCATAACCGAATGACCTCGACGCAGAACTTCTTTAATAATTACGCCACTGGGCAAGTTGTATTCCCACTTGGCATAAGGTCGAACCAAGCTTCCTATATCAAAAGGATCCTGCACAAAGTGCACGTAGTTATCACGTGAACCAGGCATTTCACCGCGCATAGTAAAGGGCGCCTTGCCCGCAATCAACATCACGGGAAGTCGCCCACGAAACATGTTGTGCATACCCATGGCTGCATTAGCCGTTCCAGCGTCAACATGGACT
Source organism: Betaproteobacteria bacterium (assembly GCA_037133815.1). Taxonomy (GTDB): domain Bacteria; phylum Pseudomonadota; class Gammaproteobacteria; order Burkholderiales; family Burkholderiaceae_C; genus Limnohabitans. The sequence goes on along the minus strand of JBAXNJ010000014.1, from coordinate 5,666 downwards.
AGCACAGCTTGTCCTCTACCAGTTATGGCAGCGTAACCAGCAGCCATGTGCATAGCCACATTCTCATGAGGACAAAGCACTATCTTGGGATGTGCAATACCTAATTGATCCCAACGGGCCAGCTCTTCAATGATCGATACATGATCGGTACCTAAATTGCAGAAAACAAATTCCACTTCCAGATCACGAAGTCCTTCTAAAAAATAATGAGCGCTAGTGTGTAATTCGGATGGTGCCACTTTTATCTCTTTTACTATTTATTGATCAATACCAACTACCTGCCTTGGCCTACAGCCCATACCATTGGCGTTTGAAGTAGGTACTTGCGCAGCACATCCGTCGCTTGTTTGGCTGTGACTTGCTCAAGGGATTGATCAAACTTAGCTCTGGCCAAAAAATCGTATCCGTCGAGCAGTGCATCTGCAAGCGTAGAAGCAAAGTTACTTTCGCGTCCAAGATAAACCTTGCGTCGTTCAACCCAGGTTTTTTTTGCACGCGCAATATCAGCGTCGGTGAATCCATCATCCAACACGCGTTTCAATACTATTTTGAGTTTTTCCATGGCCTTGTCTGCCTGAGAACTTGCAGAAGTTGCATACAACTGGATCGTGGTGCGTTCATCTAGCATGGACCCACTGACTTGCATCCCAGTGGAATAAGCCAAGCCATCTTTCTCGCGCAACTCTTTCCAAATTAGGCTACTGGCGTTTCCACCCATCACCTCTACTGCGAGTTGCAATACTGGAAAGTCTTTTGATTGACGGCTTAAAGGAACCACGGCAACGCCTAGCACCCTTGCATTTGGCGTATCAGGCTTATCCACCTTGATGAGTGTCGAGTCCACTTCAGTTGGCGCAGCTGGGTCTGCAATCCGCTGGTATTTCATTTCTGAAGCTTTTGTCAAAGCCGACTTGGACCATAAAGCACGAATATCTCGCTCTTGCAAATTACCCACTATGCCAACTCTTGCATGTGAAATGTTCGCAAAATCTTTTGCACAGCGTTGAACATCCTCGTATGACAGGTTCTTAGCATCCGCCATTTGCTCTTCATACGTCTTAGGTTTGCTCCAGTGTCCTACTGGAAAATTATCGAAACGCAATCGCGTAGCGTTATCTGCCAACGCAACGGGGCTCTTTAGTTGCGATTCATAAGAAGCCAAAAGTCCTGATTTGTAGCTTTCAAATTCATTCAAAGGTAATAAGGGTTCTGACCATACTAAGAACAAAATTTCAAACACTTTATCCAAATTTTTACGCGGCACTTCCACTGACATGCCTGAGAGACGAAGATTCCAAATGGCTTTCAACTCCTCCATACGGCGACTCAATACATCGCGCGTCAAACCGCCTCCACCAAAACCCATCAAATAACTTGCTGCGGTACAGGCATTTTTTCTATGACTTAATGTCTCGGCTGTACCGTAGTCGTTTTCTAAAACTAACCAGACTTTGTCGCCCTGCGTTTTACGTCTGATCAAACTGGCACTGGCCTTTTCACCATCCAGCACAAATGACCTAGTTGATTTCGACAATTCCACTAATGACTTGGGGGCTGGATCGGCGTCTGAAAAAATGCTGGGCCATGACTTGCCCTCAACCCTAGTTGATGCTAGGGCGGGAGGTGTAATAACTAAAGGTGAAGAAGCCTCTGTATGTCTGAGTAAAACATCACTTCGATTAGTTGCTACTACCCATTTCTTTAAAGCTGCATTCGCTTCTTCTAATTGCAGCGACTTGACGACATCTCGCACCCAAAACATCAATCTCCAATCACCTGCAACTTCATACTGAGAGACGATTCTCGCGATAGATTCGTGAGAATCAAATGCACGTTCTATCTGGTTCATTTCAGATAAACGCGCCCGCTCTAATTGCTCTTGGGTCACTCCTTTGTTAGCCATATCTTGAATATGGCGGATTAATTCATTGGATAACGTTTGCGCATCTGCGTCTTGCCCCGCCTTGGCAAATGCCATCAATCGGCTGTAATCAGCCTCTGTGGATGTGGAGCAGGAAGCAGTCACGGCCAGTCCCCGGTTAGTAACCAGTTCTTTTCTGAGACTTCCCCAATCTGCATCGCAAACTGCCGTCACTGCCAAATCCAAAGCATGGGCATCGCGCTCACTTAGCCCAGGCAACTTCCAAGCGCTTGCTACCACCGTTGTCCCAACAGAGGCATATAACTCGCTGCGCTGGGTTAAGGCCTGGGGACTATCAAAAGTCCAATTTCTCGGCTTTGCAGTGGGTGGGTTTTTAGCGGCAGAAAATAATTTAGTTGCTAAAGCCACAACGCGCTGAACATCGAAATTTCCCGACACGATCAACGCCGCATTGTCTGGCCTGTAGTGCTTGCGATGAAAAGCTCGTAACGCCTCATAACTTGTATTCTCAATATCGGTTCGAGCACCAATAGTTGAGCGCGAATATCCGTGCCAAACAAAGGTGTTACGTGCTAGCGCATCCATCACTAATCTTGAAGGGTTGCGCTCGGAATTTTCTAACTCATTGCGCACTACTGTCATCTCGCTGTCCAAGTCGGCCTTAGTAAACTTCGCATGAATAAATCGGTCGGCCTCGAGGCGAATCACCTCGTCGAGTTTTTCAGGATCTGAAGAAAGCGTTTCAAAATAATTTGTTCTGTCAGCATTTGTAGTGCCATTCCAACTTGCACCCAACGCAGTCAAATCTTCTTTGATATTTTTGCGACTACCAGCACCTTTGAAAAGCATATGTTCCAGCAGATGCGCCATGCCTGTTTCGCCATAGCCCTCCAACTTACTGCCGGTCTTGACAAGTAACTCAACCCTTACGTTACTTGCTGTTGGAAATGGAATCAGAATGATTTTGAAACCATTAGCAAGCGTATAAGCAGACATCCCTCCTGCTGATACCTGCACCACTGAAGATTTGGCAACTCCTGTATCGGCAAATGCCCAATGAGTGCTTAGAAATAAAAAAGCAAATAATAAATAAAACTGGCTGTAAATTTTTTGCATCCGATTGGCTAATCTATCTAAGCAAGCGCAGCTTGTGCTCCAAGCAAAGCAATGCGAAAACGATTCTTCAAGTAAGCCCCCTCTCGCGGTGGCAATACCAAAGGTAACTTTTCAGGATCTACTTTTACCTGTGCAAAAAGTGGTCCTGCAGTGGATTTGCTTTCTTTATAAATTTGATTTTTTAACAAACTCAATTCCGACTTGGTTTTTATAGACATCGTCGTGGTGAACCCTGCTGATTTTGCAATACCCGCCAAATCCACACCAGATGCAGTCACCGTATCTTGCATCCCTGTTTCACCATACTGCTCGTTGTCAAGAACGACGATAGATAAATTACGCGGCTTGTGAGACCCGATAACCGCCAAAGAGCCCAAACCCATGAGCATCTCACCATCACCTGTTACGACTAGTATTTTGCGCTTAGGTTGCGCTAGCGCAAGACCTAGCCCGATCATTGCGGCACCACCCATAGCGCCCCATAAAGGAAAAGACAAAGGGTGATCACCAGCAGCAGTGACATCCCAAGCAGGTGCACCCAACCCTGCAACCACTAAAAGATCGCCCCTTTGATGCAAGATGTGATTTACGACATCACGACGGTGTAATGTTTTTTTCATTCTGAGCCGGTATGGGTAAGTTTGCGAAAATCTTTAGCACCAATGACCTTTTGACCGATCAAGACTGCCATAGGTCGGAATGTGTTGTAAGTCATGCGCAAAGCGCCTGAGACCTCTTGCACAACATCTTCATGTGTATCCGCGCGCCGCACCAAGACACCCATAGCAGCGAGAACAGTTTCAGTCGCATCACCCATCGGAACTTGGGAAGGATTGAATTCAGCATGGTCACCTCGCATAGTCACCAATATCAGCAATGGAAATTGACACGATGTGCTCAGGGAAAGCATGTTGATGCAATTTCCAACACCACTACTTTGCATCAGCAATACGCCTTTTTTTCCACCTAACCAAGCACCTCCTAGCAAGGAGACGCCTTGTTCTTCGCTTGTCAGCCGTATAACTGACATCTTTTTGTCAGCCTCACACAAATGAATCAAATCAGCATGTCCCGCATCTGGAACAATCGCCACTTGCTCGATGTCATGCTCTTGAAAAAGCTTGTGCACAGGCTTGGACCAATGGACGCTTTTGTCTTTACTAGAGATTTTCAAATTTACTCCCTTTTTGATCTCGGCAAAAGAGTTGATTATTAGTCTATTTGACGCCATAAAACTGTGACCTAACTAGCAAAAACCCTAGCATCCTGTAATTAGATACTCACTAGTATCAAGGTTATTAATTGGCCAACTCAGGTGCGATATGAACTTTAGACATTTTGCAAAACTACTGACACTAGTTTTTACTTGTGTAATTTCCTTTGGATCTATGGCGCAAAGCAATTGGCCTAATCAACCCATCAAAATCATCCTTCCATTTCCAACTGGAGGAACAGTAGACCAAATTTCTCGCTTATTGCAACCTCACTTACAACAAGCACTCGGCCAAGCTATCGTGATTGAAACCCGTTCTGGCGCTTCTGGATCGATTGGCACTGGAATCGCTGCCAAGGCTGCACCTGATGGCTACACGTGGGTCATAGTCTTTGATACGCACGGCGTCAACCCTAGCCTTTATCCAAGTTTGCCTTTTGATACGCTGAAAGACCTCACGCCACTCATGCAAATTGGAACAGGCGCCATGGTGGTCACTGCCCACGCATCTACTCCTTACAAAAATTTTAATGACGTGGTGCAAGCCGCAAAAAGCAAACCTGGCACATTAGGCTACGGAACCATTGGTTCAGGAAGCATGGCGCATCTGGCAATGACTTATCTGGGCAACTTACTGAAAGTCGACTGGACGCATATCCCTTACAAAGGAGGCGGCCCCTTGGCTATCGATGGCGTAGCCGGACACGTCCCAGTCACCATGGCTACCTATGCCTTATGGGCACCCCATTTCGCCAGCGGGAAACTACGTCCATTGGCTGTAACTTCCAATAAAAGAATGGCTGAATTACCAGATGTTCCCACTTTGCAAGAGTTAGGCATTGCTGGATTTGAAGCCCAAGCCTATTGGGGAATGCTGGCCCCTGCAGGCGTTCCCAAAGACATTGTGAATCGCATGCATGCTGAGATGACAAAGGTTTTAAAAATTCCAGCGGTTCAAGAAAGGCTCACACAAATGGGAGTTGTAGTCACTGCAACAAGCCCTTCAGATTTTGATCGCTTTATCCGCAATGAGGTTACGAAGTGGAGCAAAGTGGTCAAAGATAACAATATCCAAGCCGGTCAATAAATAGACGTATCGTCTGTTTGAATTAATCGATTACGACTGGTAGTGGGGTCGTATTCAAAGAGCTAGATGTAACGGGCATTAATTTTTTCAGCAGTCCACGCACAGCGATCAATAATGGCGGAGTCATAAAATCTCAACTTGCCAACAACGCTCTTCTAACGACTTATCCAGTGCCCATGCTAATTCAAGAGCAGCCAATTTTCCTAACAGCAGCCTTTTATCTATTTGTTGACTTACCCAATTATGCTGAGCGCAGGCCTGCGCTATTAGCATTTTGCGAGGCGCATAACGTGAAAGGCTCTATCTTGTTAGCCTATGAGGGTATCAACGGCACCATTGCTGGTGTCGCATCTGATGTGCATGCTGTT
>JBAXNJ010000013.1:0-13560 GCA_037133815.1 Betaproteobacteria bacterium | reverse complement strand
ACTGCGTACCTAGGTAGCACCAATTGTTCACGCGGTGTCGTTGAATCCAACCATCCACTTCTTCAATCAGATCTATAGGTCCGCTAAATGGCCATAGTTCTACTTGTGAATCTACAAGTGCAGAGAAAAGTCGTTGGTCATGCGTTTGACGGTCTTCTTTTCCTACGCATGCACCTAAGCAGGTTTTGATCTGCAGACCAAAACAACCCCTCTTAGATGTCTTTTCTAGCCCCAGCACCGACATGCACAGCATATGTTGCTGCGCTAGGGTTTTGAGTTTTGCACGGGCCGCATGGTGAGATGAAAATAATCCATAAAGCTCAGGCGTTGAGCCAAGGTTGACAGACTTGCTGTCGACGATTTCGGTTGCTGTGCCTTGGTTGGTTTGGTTTAAGCGAATAGAGCTGAGCGTACGAATTCGTCTGAGCCTCTGATTAAACAGTGGGCTTAGCTCTTTGATCATGCGTGATTCCAGTAGCAAAGCACCTATCTCGCCAGCTGTTTCTATGAAGTCAATGCGGCGTGTCTGGGAAATCATATTGACTTCATCAGGCGCGCGTAGGTGGCTCATGACCCGTGCACGAATATCTACGCTTTTACCTATGTAGAGCGGCAGCTTGCCTTCACCTTTGAAGATATAAACACCCGAAGTACGTGGTAGCGCATTCAGGCAGTCTGTATCGATCTTGTGGGCTATCGAGTTTTCAGTTGTATCGCTACTCAAGCACCACAATCCCTTTAGGTGTTTTAAGCGTCGCCTTGATGTTGGCGGGTCCTTCTGAAATAGATATACCGTTTAGACCAATAGATGTATATGCAGCTTGCAGTTTTTCTGCGCTTGGATGGGTAATGTCTATGCTTTGCAATGTGACGCCAGAACGCGGTAGTGTGTTGCGTGGGTGAAGGCGTAATGGCTCCGTTGCATCTGGCTTACCCCATTGGATAAGGGTTGGAAGCGTGCCGTCAAATAGGCGTTGCCCATCAGCGCGAACGGAAATTTGCCAATGCAATAGCCCTTTGCTTGTTTGACGTTCTGCGTGAATCGCTGGACCGCGATCTATGCCTTCCATGCGTAAAGCCATGCGCGCAGCTTTGATGTCTGTTGTACTCGCAACAAAATGGATCAAGCGCGGCTCTTTGGAAATACTTTTTTGCAGTTCAGGATTATCTAAATCGAACCAACGGTGTGGGTGAAGGGACGTAGTCTTTTTAGGGCGAATAGCCTCTGGATTGATGGCAATAATTTCAAAATACGCCATAGAAAATTTAGGTGTGGCTATTTTGAATAATCGGTTGTGTGTGCCGAATAACCCATGTTCCCCACCTAAGGCTGGAGTGATTCCAAACAGCGCTTCACACCATTGCACACCTTGCTCTAGGCTAGTGGCGGCGACAACAAGGTGGTCGATTTGGATTGGCATGAAGATGAAGTTTGAAGCGCTGTGCTCACACAAAATCTGTTAACAACTGACCTGCAAGTGGCGCTTGTTTCAGTAACCCATTGTGATCGGCTACTTGTTGTCCGTTGACCCACACAGCTTTGACACCTATGGCGTCGGTGTGCAGTCTTGCGGCGCCTCCGGGCAAATCAAATACGCGATGCTTATTGCCTCGGTTGACTGTTTGAGGGTCAAAGAGTAAGAGGTCTGCAAAATATCCCTTGCGTATCTGGCCTCTGTTTTTTAAGCCAAGTATTTGCGCGGGTAAAGAGGTCAATCGACGAACAGCTTCTGGCATAGACATCTTGCCTAATTCTCTAGACCAGTAACCCATGAGGTGCAAACCAAAACCTGCATCATTGAAAAATGTTAAGTGCGCACCTGCGTCGCTCAAAGACACTAGGCTATGTGGGTGGTTCAACATGGTGCCCACTGCATCGATATCGCTATTGAGTAGGAGTGCAGTAAAGACAGTTTTTAAATCTTCTGATACTGCTAGATCAAGCGCAAAGTCGAGCGGGTCTTTTTGATGTTCTTTTGCCAATTCTGCAATAGTGCGTTGCTCGAAGTTGGCGTGTTGGGGTTGACAAGTTTCAACAACATGTACCTTGTCCCATTCGTTGTTAAACAACCGAAAAGTTGCAGTAGTGCCTAACTCACTGCGTACTTGATTTCTGAAGTTGGAGTCAGAAAGTTTTTGGATCAAGGCATCGTGTGTCAAGCCGAGCGCGGGCTTCCAACTTTGCAGTCCTTCAACAGGGTAGGGCGACTCAAAGGTAAAGTCCATTGTCAGTGGACAGCAAGAGACTTGACCCACCACCTTTCTTCCCCTTGTATTTGCTTGTGCAATTGCATCCAAGTCTTTAAAAACAGCAGTCGGATTTGTGCTGTTATGCAGCAGGGCAGCGATCATCACTGGCCGACCAGATTGGGCGGACATGTCTTCTAAAAAAGACACCTGCATTTGCCCGCCCTTGGTCACCATATAAATGCCTTTTCCTTTTTCGCCCATGGCTTTGATCAAGGCCATCATCTCTTCGTCACTGGCTAAGCGTGACGGCATAGGAAATCCACCTTCGCCGTTATGCGCAGGGCTGGTGCTGCTAGCAAAACCGATTGCACCATGGGCCATCGCATCGCGAACAATATCTGCCATACGTTCTACTTCATCGGCGGTAGCAGCCCGTTTATTGGCTTGTTCACCTAAAACCCAAGTGCGAACAGATGAGTGACCAATATATGCCGCAACGTTTACAGCGCTTCCTTTGCGCTGAAGAAGTTGTAAATACTCAGGAAAGGTTTCAAAGTCCCAATCAATACCTTGGCGCAAAACATCTAACGACATACCCTCTACTTGCGTGAGGTTGCGCATGGTTATTTCGCGATCGGCTGGTTTGCAGGGTGCAATAGTGAAACCACAGTTTCCAATAATGGCGGTGGTAACGCCAAGAGCGGGAGATGGATTGACATAAGGGTCCCAAGTAATTTGGGCGTCGTAATGCGTATGGCTATCAATGATGCCTGGCATGAGCGCCAGTCCCTGTGCATCAACAGTGTGCTTTGCATGATGTTTGAGGCTAAGTCCAATGTCTTGGATATAGCCTTGATGAACGGCTACATCCTGTACTTGTGGTGCATTTCCGTTGCCATCAAAGACTAGTGCATTTTGAATGAGTAGATCAATGGAATTCATATTGGTATGTAGCTTCTAGATTTTGAATTAAACGTATGCAACGCCATCTAACTCTACTGCAGTGTCTCTTAGTACATTCGCCACGTTGCTGTAGAGTTTGCTCCAACTCGCTAATTCACCGCTAGGTTGAGAAATGACCGAGCCTAATCGTTGCGCATATTGAATGACTTGGTGCCCAATGGTTACCCGCTGATTAGAAAATATTGGTAGAGCTTTCAAAACATCATTCGTATTGGATTGCAGGCACTTGACTAGGCAAAGCGCATCGCCTGCCGCTTTGGTGACGCCTTGACCAATATGTGGCCTAGATATAAATGCAGCATCACCAATTAAGGCAACTCTTGATCGTGCCATATTGTTAGTGACACTATCGTAGATAGGTTGCATAAAAATTTCTGGTGCGAGTTGAATAATCTGGGCCCAAGCAGGGTGCAATGTATCGGCTGCTTGTTGCTTTAAATTCTGCAATACCTGTGGGTGAATTAACTTCGGCGCAATACCATCAGAATGTTGAACGCCTTGTTCGTCAGTTAAAAGAATTTTTAATGAAACTGTATCTGTTTTTCGATACCACACAATATTGATATGCACATCGTTATTGTTATCAGATGGCATCACTGGATAGCCCAAAATTTGATCGCCCGGTAATTGAGAAACCATCATGCCATCGTGAAGTAAGTCTTGATAAGCTTTGTCTAAACGTGCCAAGGGAGCCATGGCGCGCCACGCTACATATCCAGCGTATTCAGGGGGTGGGGCATTGAATAAATGATGTCGCGACCAAGACCTGTAGCCATCCGCTGCCACCACTAAGTCTGTCTCTATAGATTCTTCTCCAGCAAGGTGAACGATTGCTTTATTTTTTGCATCACCTGCCTCAATACTTGTCACCATTTTGCCCATTCGGTAAAGATCCGAAGGTAGAGCTTCCAGCAAAAAACTCAATAAACGTGACCAAGAGGCCATTACCTGTTGAGTACCTAGTTGCGCAAGAATATTGCCACTTGCATCAAATGCTTTTCGCGTATTGATTGGTGTCCCTAATGCATCACCAAATCTTGCACCAGCAAGTTCCATAACCTTCATAAGACCTGCATGTGTTGCGATTCCAGTGCCGCGGCTAGTCAATGGCGTGGTGGATTTTTCCAGAACCTGAACTTGCCAACCAGAACGATGCAAAAGATTTGCGGCAAAAAGCCCGCCCATGGAGCCGCCAATGATTAATGCTCTCGGTTTGCTCATACTATGAAAGGCTAACGGGAGTTAATACTTTTGGCCATTGCCTCGCAGGCAAGGGCCATCGGCTTTCAATGGCTTGTGCGCGGGACGAAAGTTCTGATCTATCCATTTTTTGTGAAGTTCTTAGTGCGATGACGATCGAGTTTCCTGCTTTGGTCGGCTTGAAAATCCAAACCGTGCCATCAGCAAATACTCGGGCTATTTTTTGAGCGCTTTCCTTTGACTTGGAATGGCGTCCAAAGATGTTGACGGTCATACAACCGCTTTCAGTAAGAAGCTTTTTGCAATTGGAATAAAACGATTCGGAGTCCAGTACAGGACATTCAGCATCTTGGTTGTATAGGTCAACTTGCAGTACATCTATCTTTGCTTGCCATTGATCGCGTGTAACGGCCTCAGCAGCATCGCCAAGTAAGACTTGTAAATTGTTATTGTTATCAGGCAAATTGAACCAAAGTTTGCAGGTTTCTATCACCATTGGATTCAACTCAACGGCAGTAGTCTGCATGCCTAATGTCAAATTACAAAATTTAGTGAGTGACGCAGCACCTAAGCCAAGTTGCATGGCATGTAAATGTTTGATTTTTTCTAAATCTGCAAATAACAACCAAGCCATCATCCGTTGTTGGTATTCCAAATGGATTTCAAGCGGCTTACTGATCTTCATCGAGCCTTGAACAGCAGGCGAGCCTAAATGCAGAAACCGCATGTTGCCATAGTCAAAATGGGTCACGGTAGGTAATTCGCCATCACCAGGTTTGTGATTCGTATCTAGGCCATTGCTTTGACCTGAAAATGTGCGGGCCTGTTTCTTTGCTAAGTAAGCGCCAATGAAAACCGCGGCGATGCAACCAAGAAGCCCTAAAAATATGTCCATGTACTCAGTTAAACGCCATTTTCATTGGTTCATCCTAGCAATCCAAAGCGAAGCGCCTTGAGGGCCATATTTCTCTTGGTGCGGCATGTTTCTGGAAACTCTAAAAGTGTCACCTTGGTTTAGGTGGGTAGCTTTTCCATCCATGGTGAGCCAAAACTCTCCTTTGACGATGAATCCAAACGCTTCAAAAGGATGTTCGTGGACTGGGGTCTCGTGGTTTGCTCCCCATTCACGGGTTAAAACTTCGTCGAAACCCTCAGCCATGGTGACAGCTTTAAATTGTTCAAAGGTTTTCATAAGGCCTCCTTTACTCGATTGGATAGACAAATACAGGCATTGTCAAATTAGGAATTAACCAATTCGTATGAAAAAATAGTTCGAAGTCACGCATTGTTGATAGGCATAAGGGATTACTCTATTCTTGAAGATCAGTTGTAGGGCTATTCTGTAACGTGGGCAATAAAAAACGACTACTAAGGAATGAAGGATGATCCCCACCAACGTCAGTGACCCCAATTATTTCCATAAAGTTGTCGATTGCCAGTGGGCTTGCCCAGCCCATACGCCAGTTCCAGAGTACATCCGATTAATCGGCCAAGGTCGCTACAGCGACGCCTACATGGTGAACTGGGTATCCAATGTTTTTCCTGGCATATTAGGTCGAACCTGCGATAGGCCGTGTGAGCCTGCATGCCGTCGCGTTAGGGTTGAAGAGAACAATGGTGAAAAGCCTGAGCCCGTCGCTATTTGTAGGCTAAAGCGCGTAGCTGCTGATCACAAAGACGATATTCGCCATCGACTTCCCAGCATTGCGGCCTCTAACGGTAAAAAGATTGCTTGTATCGGTGCGGGCCCTGCCTCTTTGACGGTTGCTCGCGATTTGGCGCCGTTGGGATATGACATCACCGTATTCGATGCCGAGGATAAAGCTGGCGGGTTTATTCGTTCGCAAATTCCAAGATTTCGACTTCCAGAAGAGGTGATCGACGAAGAAACCGGATACATACTGGATTTGGGCGTGAAGTTTGTCCCTAATCACCGTGTTGCATCGATGAAAGATTTGCTAAATCAAGACTTCGATGCAATTTTCGTAGGCACCGGTGCACCAAGGGGCCGAGATCTACAAATACCTGGCAGAAAAGAAGGCGCTGCAAATATCCATATTGGTATTGATTGGCTCTCATCTGTCTCGTTTGGACATATCACGCAGATAGGTAAGCGTGTCATTGTGCTGGGTGGTGGAAACACAGCCATGGATTGCTGTCGCTCGTCACTGCGTTTAGGCAGTTCAGATGTCAAGGTGATCGTGCGTAGCGGTTTTGATGAGATGAAAGCATCGCCTTGGGAAAAAGAAGACGCGATTCACGAAGGTATTCCGATACTCAATTTTCATGTGCCAAAGTCTTTTGAAATTAAAGACGGCAAATTAGTGGGAATGAAGTTTGAGAAAGTGCATGCGATATTTGATGAAAAAGGCAAGCGCTCTTTGGTGCCAATGGGCGAGCCTGAGGTGCTGGTCGAATGCGACGATGTATTGCTTGCAGTGGGACAAGAAAATGCATTTCCTTGGATAGAGAGAGACTGTGGCATTGAGTTTGACCAATGGGGTTTGCCAGTCTTGGGTAAGCAATCCATGCAGACCACAATGCCCCGTGTCTTTTTTGGCGGCGATGCAGCCTTTGGACCTAAAAACATCATTACAGCAGTAGCCCACGGCCACGAGGCGGCTGTCTCCATAGATATCTTTATCAATGATTTAGACGTCAATGCGCGACCTGCACCTACTACCAATTTGATGTCGCAAAAAATGGGTATCCATGAGTGGAGTTACCACAACGATGTCTCTGAAGACCATCGCTTCAAGGTGCCTTGGGCCAATGCGGAAAAGGCATTGGCAAGTATTCGTGTCGAGGTGGAGTTGGGGTTTGATGCGGCTACGGCCTTCAAAGAAGCGCATCGTTGTTTGAATTGCGATGTACAAACGGTCTTCACGCATGAAACATGTATCGAGTGTGATGCCTGTGTCGATATTTGCCCAATGGATTGCCTCACCATTACCAACAACGGTGAAGAGCTAGATTTGCGGCAACGCTTACGAGCGCCTACCTCGCATGAAGACCAAGATTTGTACGTATCAGAAACACTCAAGTCTTCGCGTGTCATGGTCAAGGATGAAGACGTATGTTTGCACTGTGGACTTTGCGCTGAACGCTGCCCAACAGGTGCTTGGGATATGCAGAAATTCTTATTGACCACAGCAAAAGCAAGCCCCAAGAGTTATGACAAGGCCGAAACCTCCTCTGCTATGGATGTCGCATGAAACAGATTGAAGCCATTAACGATTTCGTCATCAAGTTTGCCAATGTGAATGGATCAGGTTCTGCCTCCGCCAATGAGTTGTTTGCAAAGGCTATTTTGCGTATGGGCGTTCCAGTCAGTCCGCGTAATATTTTTCCAAGCAATATCCAAGGACTACCTACTTGGTATGAAGTGCGCGTGACAGAGCAGGGGTATCTAGGACGCCGTGGCGGCATTGACATGATGGTGGCCATGAACCCACAAACCTGGGATGCAGATGTCACCGAACTCGAGCCTGGTGGTTATTTGTTTTACGACAATACGCGACCGATACCGCAAAGTAAATTTAGAGACGATATACATATCGTTGGCGTGCCTCTCACGGAGATTAGTAACACCAACTATTCGGACCCGCGTCAACGTCAACTCTTTAAAAATATTATCTATATTGGTGCGCTATCGGTTTTGTTGGAGATAGAGACAGCAGTTTTTAAAAAGCTATTTGAAGAACAGTACAAAGGCAAAGAACTGCTGCTTGAATCTAATATGAAAGCGCTCAATTTAGGGCGCGATTATGTTTTAAAAAATATATCGTATCCGCTCGGAATTCGCGTCAAACGTTGTGACAACGTAGGCGACAACATTTTCATTGATGGCAATAGTGCTGCTGCTTTGGGTTGTGTCTACGGAGGGGCAACTGTTGCGGCTTGGTATCCCATAACCCCTTCGTCATCGGTGCCAGAGGCATTTCAAAAATATTGCGACAAATACCGAAATGACCCCTCAACGGGACAACATCGCTTTGCCATTATTCAAGCAGAAGACGAGTTGGCGTCTATCGGAATCGTGGTGGGGGCGGGTTGGAATGGTGCGAGAGCGTTCACAGCAACGTCAGGGCCTGGTATTTCTTTGATGACCGAGTTTATTGGGTTGGCTTATTTCGCCGAAATTCCTGTCACTATCATCAATGTGCAACGTGGCGGGCCTTCAACCGGCATGCCTACTAGAACACAGCAGTCAGATATTTTGTGCTGTGCGTATGCCTCCCATGGTGACACCAAGCACGTGTTGCTGTTGCCAGAAGATCCTTATGAATGTTTTGAACACTCCGCCAAAGCGCTCGATTTGGCGGATCGGCTACAAACACCTGTGTTTGTGATGACTGACCTAGACATCGGCATGAACCAGCGATTGTCACGTCCGTTCGATTGGGATGATGCCCATGTGTTTGACCACGGCAAAGTGATGACTGCAGAAGAATTAGAGGCAGGCAAAGACTTCGGGCGTTACAAGGATGTAGATGGTGACGGTATTCCTTGGCGCACCTTGCCTGGTACTCACCCTACTAAGGGCAGTTATTTCACACGTGGAACTACACGCGATCCTTATGCGCGCTATTCGGAACGAGGCGTGGATTACATGTACAACATGGATCGGCTGCAAAAGAAATTTAAGACTGCTGCGCAAATCGTGCCGGCACCTGTTTTGCGCAAACCCCATAAGCCAAGCAAGATAGGTGTGATTTACTACGGATCTACCAGTCCTTCCATGCTGGAAGCTTTTGAGTTACTGGAGAAAGAAGGTCTCCATCTCCATGGCTTGCGCTTAAGGGCGTTTCCTTTTGCAGAGGCTGTGGAGGAATTTATCCACGACCAAGATTTGGTATTCGTGGTTGAACAAAACAGAGATGCCCAAATGCGCACTTTACTTATTAATGAACTAGAGATTGACCCAGCGCATCTCATCAAAGTATTGCATTACGACGGAACTCCTATCACTGCGCGATTTATTCATGCGGCCATTCGGGATCGACTTAAGCAAAGCGATTCGCTTAAAAAAACAAGTAAAAAATCGAAAGAGCTTGCATGACCTATATTACAAAGCCTCGCTTACATCACCCAACGCTGCAGACTAATAAAGTTGGCTATACCCGACGTGATTACGAGGGACGAGTTTCTACCCTGTGTGCGGGTTGTGGACATGACTCTATTTCAGCGGCCATTATTCAGGCTTGCTGGGAACTTAACATTGAACCGCATCGGGTTGCCAAGTTGTCGGGTATTGGATGTAGTTCTAAAACACCAGATTATTTTTTAGGTGCTTCGCATGGCTTCAATACGGTTCACGGAAGAATGCCATCGGTTTTAACCGGGGCCAATTTGGCTAATCGAGACCTGCTGTATCTAGGTGTGTCTGGTGATGGCGATTCGGCATCCATTGGGCTGGGGCAATTTGCCAACGCCATGCGACGTGGCGTCAAGATGGCTTATATCGTTGAGAACAATGGCGTTTACGGCCTTACCAAAGGACAATTTTCGGCAACTGCAGATAGAGGGTCAAAAAGTAAAAAAGGCGTGACCAACACGGACTCACCCATTGACCTAGTTGGACTAGCTTTGCAATTAGGCGCAACCTATGTTGCAAGGGCATTCTCTGGTGATAAGGAGCAACTTGTTCCGTTGATCAAGGGTGCTATCGGCCATGGCGGCGCGGCATTTATTGATGTGATTAGCCCGTGTGTAGCTTTCAATAACCACAACGGTAGTACCAAAAGTTATGACTATGTAAGACAGCACAATGAGTCTGTCAGCAGAATCGACTTTATGCCACAGCGTTCGGAAATCACTGCCGAATATGCCAGCGGGGATGTGATTGAAGTCGAGCAACACGATGGTACGTTCCTACGATTGAGAAAAGTTGATACATCGTATGACCCAAGCAAACGTTACGAGGCGCTCAGCTACATGAATGACCACCACGAAAGAGGTGAGATCGTGACGGGTTTGCTGTATCTAGACCCATTGGCGCTTGACTTGCACGCATCGCTCAATACTAGCCATCTACCGCTGAATTCCTTGCAAGAAAAAGAACTATGCCCTGGCACTAAAGTGCTCTCTAAAATAAATGAGTCATTGCGATAGATATTCATAGGAGATTGATATGGCTGAAAGATTAGTTTCTAAATCAATGTCTGCAAGACAGATCGTCAATCTGTTGTTGGATGCAAGCGTGTGGGATGCTGCCTGCATCATGACGAAAGCCAACTGCGGTAGTGTGTTGATATTTGACACAACAGGTCAAATGCGTGGCATCGTCACCGAGCGTGATTTGATGACGCGGGTGTTAGCGAAGGCGCTTGACCCTAAGACAACCTTGGTCTCTCAGGTAATGACGGCCAACCCACATTGCGTGGGTCCCAATACAACTGTGTCGGAAGCTATTTTGATCA
Source organism: Betaproteobacteria bacterium (assembly GCA_037133815.1). Taxonomy (GTDB): domain Bacteria; phylum Pseudomonadota; class Gammaproteobacteria; order Burkholderiales; family Burkholderiaceae_C; genus Limnohabitans. Next base: position 2,785 of record JBAXNJ010000013.1, on the reverse strand, counting down.
TGATTGAGCGTGGCTTTAGGCATTTGCCTATCAAATCAATAGATGGAAGAATCATTGGCATTTTCTCAGCAAGCGATGCTTTACCCAAAGAAATAGATGCGGCGATGACCATGGCGCAATTTCACCAACAACTCAATGAGTCGGCGTGACATCCTCAAAATGGGCGATGCCCGTTTATTGCAAATAGCCGAGCCTATCGCTGCGTTTGATACACCCGAATTACATTCCTTGATCGCCGATATGCGCGAGACCATGGCTGCTGTGAATGGTGCCGGCCTGGCAGCGCCGCAAATCGGCATTAATCTACAGTTGGTGATATTTGGTGGAACAGAAGTCAACCCGCGCTACCCCGATCGCCCATTGATTCCCATCACGGTGCTTTTAAATCCTGTCATCACACCTATAGATGAGGTGGAAGAATTTGATTGGGAAGGTTGTTTATCGGTACCTGGTTTGCGTGGTGAGGTGCCGAGATGGGCGCGTATCCGCTACACCGGTTTTGATGAACTTGGGCAAGCCATTGACCGCTCAGTCGATGGTTTTCATGCGCGAGTGGTGCAACATGAGTGTGACCATCTGATCGGCAAGCTCTATCCGATGCGCGTGCGGGACTTTAAAAAGTTTGGCTATACGGAAGTGCTATTTCCAGGCATTAGTGCTTCCGAGGATGACTAAGCGTTCTTTGCTGTAAATTTTTTGGTTTTTGATAAATACAAAAGGTTCAATATGCTTCAACTCATCAACGCAAGACATCGTTTACTTTTCGCTTCTTTGCTAGGGCTATTTTTTAATTTTGCGATTGCCACTAATGGCCTAGCCCAGGCATACCCAACTAAGGCAATTCGAATCGTGGTGCCTTTCTCGCCAGGTGGTACATCCGATATCTTGGCGCGCACCCTTGGTACAAAACTCACCGAGGCTTGGGGGCAACCTGTTCTTGTGGAAAACAAAGCGGGCGCAACGGGTAATGTGGGCGCAGATTTTGTCGCTAAAGCCCCCGCAGATGGTTACACATTACTTTTGACCGACTTGAGCGTTTTATCGATCAATCAAAGCGTATTTGCCAACATGCCGTATGACGGGATCAAAGATTTTTCGCCAGTCATCATGGTGGCTTATTCACCGCATGCACTTGGTGTGCATCCTTCAGTACCTGTTAATAGCGTTAAGGAATTGATCGACTATGCCAAAGCAAATCCGGGCAAACTTAATTTTGCGATATCTGGCACTGGCGGCGCTCCGCATTTAGCTGGTATTGCATTTGCACAGCGTACAGGCATCAACTGGGCCTACATTCCTTATAAGGGAGGATCGCAAGCCGTTGCCGATGTAGCCGCAGGACAGTCCAATGTGATCATGAACGGCATGTTGGCTACCTATCCCACCATTAAGTCTGGCAGGATCAAAGGCTTGGCAGTCTCAAGTTTGCATAAAGTGAGTTCGGCGCCGGAATTAGCAACTATCGCGGAGGTCTTGCCTGGCTTTGAAACGGGTTCCTATCAAGGAATCGTGGCGCCCGCGGGTACCTCTAGCGAAGTGGTCGCAAAGCTCAATGCTGAAATTACGCGAATCATGGCAACTCAGGATATGAAAGATCGTTTGGCAGCGCAAGGCACAGAAGTTCGTAGCAGTTCACCAGATGCTTTGCTTAATTTCTTACGTGTTGAAAAAAACCGTTGGGCGCAAGTCATCAAAGAATCTGGAATTAAATTCGATTGATTCTTTTCTATAGCAATAGATAAAAATTCAAGGAGATAGGGTGTTAAAACTGGATGGCAAAGTAGCGTTGGTAACAGGCTGTGGAACCCGTGGCGAAGGTTGGGGCAACGGCAAAGCCATTGCGGTTTTACTGGCACGTCAAGGGGCAACTATTTTTGGGGTTGACTTGGATCTAGAGGCGGCCCAAGTCACTCAAAAAATAATCGAAAACGAAGGCGGAAAAGCTTTCGTTACCACTGCCAATGTGACGCATGCAGGTGATGTTCAAAAGATGGTGAGCACTTGCCTTGAAAAATTTGGACGCATTGATATTTTGATCAATAACGTCGGGCAATCTGAGCCCGGTGGGCCGGTCGAGATGAGTGAAGAGACTTGGGATGGGCAAATGGACTTGAATGTCAAAACAGCTTTTTTGACAATGAAGTCGGTCTTGCCAATTATGGAAAAGCAGGGCAGTGGTTCGGTGGTCAGTATTTCTTCGGTTGCAGGATTGCGTTACGTAGGCAAACCACAAGTGGCCTATGCTGCAGGTAAAGCTGCATTGATGCAATTAACCAAAACTACTGCTGTGATTTATGCAAATAAAGGTATCCGTTTGAATTGTGTCGTGCCTGGTTTGGTATTTACCCCGCTGGTGAAGCGGTTGGCAGATAAATATGCGGGTGGACAGTTTGAAGCTTTTGTTGAACACCGTCACAAGCAAGTGCCAGCTGGGCATATGGGGGATGCTTGGGATATAGCCCATGCTGTCCTTTTCTTGGCAAGTGATGAAAGTCGCTACATCACAGCACAAAGCATTGTGGTGGACGGGGGTTTGACTGCTGCAACGCGTTAAACAAAATGAGATGGACTTGACATGTACGCACCCAAGCTGAGGTTAGAAAACAAAGTCGCCATCATTACAGGCGCTGGTTGTGTGGGCCCAGGCTGGGGCAACGGCAGGGCAATGGCAGTGCGTTTTGCCCAAGAGGGTGCCAAGGTTTTTGCCGTAGATATCAGCCTAGAAGCCATGGTAGAAACAGAAAATATGATTCGTGAATTTGGTGGTGACTTCACGCCCTATGTT
>JBAXNJ010000012.1:0-13644 GCA_037133815.1 Betaproteobacteria bacterium | reverse complement strand
GGTAAAACTTTTTACTTGGGTGAAAAAGCTGGGCAAGCGCAAACAGTCAAGTTAGCTAACAACATCATGTCTGTGGCAGCGGTGGCGATTACTTCGGAAGCGGTTGTCATGGGCGTCAAGGCCGGGGTCGATCCAAAAATCATGCTCGATGTCATCAACGCGGGTTCTGGAAGAAACACGGCCTCGGCTGACAAATTTCCCCGATGTGTTTTGCCTCGCACATTTGATGTGGGGTTTGCAGCCGCACTTGCTTACAAAGATGTGCGCCTGTGCGTAGAAGAAGCTGAGTACATCGGAGTTCCTATGGTGGTGGGGTCGGCTGTGCGTGAGTTGATGTCCATTACCTTAGCTGTCTGTGGCAAGGACGCAGACTTCTCTGATGTCGTCAAAGTCTTGGAATCATGGGCAGGTGTTGAGGTACGTGGGTAATTTTTTTTAATTTTTCAAAGGATGCATCATGAATGAAACAGAACTTTTTAAGCGCGGACTCGAAATCAGAAAAGCGGTGGTGGGGGCCGAATATGTTGACAAATCTATCGCCGCTGCCGATAGCTTTAATATGCCCATGCAAGAGCTGGTTACGGAATATTGTTGGGGTGCGGTGTGGGGGCGCGAAGACCTGCCACGCAAAACACGCAGCATGCTCAACTTGGCCATGATCAGTATCTTGAATCGTCCACACGAGCTCAAGTTACACATCAATGGCGCACTGCGTAATGGCGTCACCAAAGAAGAGATTCGTGAAGTCTTTTTACAAGTGGCCATTTACGGAGGAGTCCCGGCAGCTATCGATTCATTCCGAATTGCACGTGAAGTGTTTGACGCGAACGACAAAAAGGCTTGAGTCGTTTTTGAATAGCATCTGAGATGGGCACGATTGCTGAAACGCTGGGTGCTTTTGTAGCGCAAACCCATTCCACCGATTTACCTGTATTGGCGCTAGAGCGCGCCAAAATGAGCTTGGTCAGTACGCTTGCGAGTGCGGCCGTCGGATTCGGTATTGAGTCTGCTCGGCAAGTGAGGTTCCTAGAGCAGGCATTAGGTGGCGAACCAAGTGCAAGCGTCTGGTTTGGAAATGGACGTTTGTCAGTCGACCGTGTTGCGCGCGTCAATGCGATGGCCAGTGACGCTGCTGCATCGGATGACAGCGATATGCGTAGCATTGCGCATATTGGAACCATTGCAACAGCAGTGGGTTTGGCGATGGGCGAGAGGCTCCATACATCGGGCCAAGATATTTTGACAGCCATGGTCTTGGGGTATGAGGTTGCGGGACGTGTCGATGAAGCGCTAACACCTGGACGGATGCAGCGTGGCTTTCATGGATCCGTCTCGACTGTCTTTTGTGGCGCCGTGACCTCCGCCAAGTTATTAGGCCTAGGTTCTGAGCAAATGGCCCAAGCGATAGCAATTGCCGCTACCTCAGTTGGCGGTATGGCGATTGCCGCCGACACCAGTTGTGCCCGTGAATACCATGCGGGGTTGGCGGCGATGTTGGGGGTGCAGGCCGCATTAGCTGCGCAGGCGGGATTCAAATCTGAGTTGGCGGTGATGGAGTCGCCGCGCGGGTTTTTTGACGCGTTCAATGGACAAGCCGTTGATCAGGTGACGCACGATTTAGGCGCTTCATGGGACATCGTCACGGATATGGCGATAAAACTGATACCTGGAGCGCATCCCTTCCATGCTATTGCGGAAGCTGCTTGGATGGCCGCCATAACGCACAACATTGATCCCCATGCCGTGCGTCGTGTCACGATTACGGCGCCGCAGTTAAAAGTTTGGCAAAACCAAGCAGTACAACCGCATGACTTGATTGGTGCCGCGCACAGCGTCCCCTATTTTGTTGCTGCGGCGTTGGTAGACCGGCGATTTGGATGGGATCATTTCAGTCCCGAAAAAATGCGCGATCCGAATATCGCATTAATGTTGCCGCGTATCGTCTTCGATCCAGATCCACCCCCTTGGCCGGATCGTTTTCCGCATCGCCATGGTGGAACGATCACGATTGAATTCAACGATGGTAAATCCCTGCAAAGCACCTGTTCGGCGCCTCGCGGTTCAGGTGCACGCGGCATTGCGTGGACAGATGTTGATGACAAATGCCGAATCTTATTACCGCAAAGCGGTCTGTCCGCGTTATCTGTAGAAGCGTGTTTGGACTTGGCGCATCGTTTTGAAGAATTGGAGTCTGTCACGGTGTTGACAGACCTGATTCGTTTAGACAAGCAGTGAAAACTAAAAATTCGCTACAAGCCGCGGTAAAAAATTAATGGAAAACGCGCAACATAACCATACCCATTTGAAAGGCAAAACGGCGCTGGTAACAGGGTCCACGGGTGGATTAGGTCTAGCCATTGCAGATGCCTTAGCACGCGCGGGATGTCATATTGTTTTACATGGACTCGATGCGCCACAAGATGCGCAAACCCATATTGATAACTTACAGCGTGAATACGGTGTGCAAGCGCTCTACCTTAAAGCTGACTTGCTGGTTCAAACAAGTATCCCCGCCATGTTCGAAAAAATTGGAGCGACTTTTGGGGGCGTTGATATTTTGGTCAATAACGCTGTTTTGCGTCATTTCGAACCGATTGAATCGCTGCCCGTCCAATCACTCAATAAGGCATTAGCGGTCAATGTCACAGCAGCCTTCCATGCCATACAAATGAGTCTGCCGCATATGCGTGCGAGTGAATGGGGGCGTATTTTTAATATGACCTCTGTTTATAGTGCGCGAGCCGTCGCCAATCGTTTGGACTACATCACGACCAAAACAGCCTTGGTGGGCTTAACACGGGCTGTTGCAATAGAAACCCTTGACCAAGGCATCACCTGTAATGCGCTGTGCCCTGGCTCGGTCCTTACTCCAGATATCGACAGACGTGTGCAAGCACTGATGGAGAAAGAGTCGATTGATCGGGAAAAAGCCACGCAGTTATTTTTATTAGGTAAACAGCCTACAGGTCGTTTTGTAGAAGCCTCCCATGTTGCTGACATGTTGGTATTTTTATGCGGGCCTGCGGGACGAGATATCACGGGAGCTATCTTGCCAGTAGAAGGCGGATGGCTTGCGGTATGAAACCATGCGTTAGTTAAATTGTGTTTGAAAAATTATGCGTTAAAGGAACTTAGAGTATGTCTAAAAAAGTAAGCATTGGATTTATTGGTGTAGGGGTGATGGGGCACCCTATTGGGAAACACCTGATGGCTCATGGCTACGACCTGCTGGTGTTCGACGTGAGTGACGTCGCTGTCAATGCTATGGTGAATGAAGGCGCGAAGGCGGCTCAAAGTACTTTAGACGTCGCCAATCAGGTAGACATTATTTTTACAAGTTTACCTACTCCCGCGGTATTCACCGAGGTGATGGTGGGCAAGAGTGGAATCGTGGCAGGTCAAAAGGCAAAGACCGTGGTAGATCTTTCTACCGTCGGTTCGCGTGCCATGAAACATGCGGCGGCAGGCTTGCTGGCTAAGGGCATTGACTTGGTGGATGCGCCTGTCAGTGGCGGTCCCGCCGGTGCTAGAGCGGGCACTTTGTCGATCATGGTGGCTGGAAAAACGCAATCTGTAGAAAAAGTGCAAGCCTTGTTGGAGTGCTTTGGCAAACTGTTTATTGTGGGGGCAGATCCTGGTCAAGCGCAGTTGCTAAAGTTATTGAACAACATGCTGTCCTCCACGGCATTTGCTATTACTTCTGAAGCGTTTGTAGCCGGTGTTAAGGGCGGTCTTGATCCGCAAATCATGATGAATGCTATCAATGCGGGAAGTGGGCGCAGCAGTGCTTCACAAGATAAGTTTATGAAACAAGTGCTTCCTGGTACCTTTGATTTTGGATTTCCAGTGGGCAGTGTTTGTAAAGATATTGGATTGGCTGTAGAGGAATGCGAAGCGCTAGGTGTTCCTATGTGGATTGGAAATACTGTGCGTCAAGTTTGGAACCATGCAGGCAAGCATGATGGTATGAAGCGCGATATGACCGAGTTAGTCAAGTCTATAGAAAGCTGGTCGCAATTGGCTGTCCCGTTGATCTCGAGCTCTTTACACAGGTAGACGGCCTGCCTTTTGAAATGCTCTGACCCTCGCTCAGTCCAACGAACGCGATTGCGCTCTTCTACCTTGAACCAATGCGCTGCATCGGAGTCAGATGGCTTCGCAGTCTGTGTTGCAGCCAAACTCTGGCTCACAATGGAATGCTCTTGGTGGAAGATCAAGTCTTCAAGGTAAATCTCTGGACCCGCATAAGCAACCCATCTGCACATAATGACCTCGGCTAAAAATCCTACAGATTAGGAAGTCTATTGGAACGAATAATGGAATTAACTTAATTTGTTTGAGTGCATCTGAAAGTCGAATTTCAAGTTCACCATGAGATGCCAAATCCTAAATAAGCTTGTCAGGCAAGTGTTTTTCCCTATTAGCGGGTGACGGTCCATATGCCACCATGCATCCGTTATTGAAATATTTGTGTTCGTTTTTACAGTCGTAGGATAAGAGCTGATAGGTGTTTAACATTGTTTCGTGAAATACAAAATATTTAAAGGAGGTACACATGATTAGCCAAGACGTAGTCGAATGGGGCAAACCACTTCAGCAAGCTGTTCGAGAGACTCCGAAGCCTCATGGAACTGAGGTTTTGGTCAAAATAAAGTTTTGTGGAGTTTGCCACTCGGATGTCCACATCAGGGACGGTTACTTTGATTTGGGCGGCGGTCGTAAGTTTCAAATGTCTGATAGAGGTATGAAGCCTCCGGTGACGATGGGCCATGAGCCCTATGGTTCAGTAATGTCTGCTGGCCCAGATGCAGGCCCCGTCCCAGTTGGTGAAGATCGTTTGGTTTATCCTTGGACGGGATGTGGAGAATGTGCGCGCTGTCTAGAAGGTATAGACAACTGGTGTCCAGCTCCTCGTTACATTGGCATTCAACGACCTGGTGGTTATGCTGATCACGTGTTGGTGCCGCATCCTCGCTATTTGATTGATACAAAAGGCATTGATCCAAGCTATGCGCCTGTTTTAGCCTGCTCAGGGCTTACAACGTATAGCGCGGCTAGAAAGCTTATGCCCTGTAAGCCCAAAGATTGGATCGTTGTCATGGGTGCTGGCGGGCTCGGTCTTATGGCTATTTCTATGCTTAAAGCGATGGGTCATGAAAATATCGCAGTGTGCGAAATTGATGAATCCAAATGGCAAACAGCCTACGATATGGGTGCCATAGAAGCCGTTGATCCCCTTAAGGAGGGCGCTCTTGCAAAACTGCAAGCTTTGCAGGGTGGTGTATGGGGTGTCATTGATTTTGTAGGAGCACAAACCACCGCCACTTTAGGAATAGCCGCATTACGTAAAGGTGGCCGGTACGTGATAGTGGGTTTGTATGGGGGTGAAATACCCATGTCTCTTGTTCCCATAGCACAACGTGCAATCACGATTCAGGGCTCATACGTTGGATCCTTGCAAGAGTTGCATGAAGTCGTAGCCCTAGCAAAGTCCGGAAAACTAAAACCTATACCTATTGCCACGTGTTCGATGGATCAAATTTCTGAAGTGCTTGATCGACTCAAGGCGGGTAGTGTTATAGGCAGAGTAGTGTGCCAATTGGAGACATTAGCATGACAGTAATTTACGAAAAACGCACTTACGCCGTCAAAGTTGGCGAAATGAACGAAGTTAAGCGCCTATACAGTGCTGAGGGTTGGCCAGCGCTCAGCGCTGGCGGCCATGACAAGCATTTGATAGGCTATTTCACCAGTGACACCGGTGACTTGCACCAATTGATCCATTTATGGAAGTTTGAGAGTGACGAAAATCGCCGCGCCTTTTGGACAAATCTTTTTGCAGATGAAAAATTCATGGCCTTTGCGAAACAGTTGCGTCCCTTACTTATTTCGCAAAACGTACAACTTATGTTGGCAGCGCCATGGGGACCGCATCCCTAAATAATCAATTGAGAACTACGTTTGCGTCCTTGACCACTTTGCCCCAACGGATTACCTCATTTCGAACAAAGGCCTTGAATTGATCTGGAGTGTTGCCGCCAGACTCAGCGAGTTGAGAAGCCCAGATTTCTTTCATGTCTGGCAAGTTCATGGCCTTCGCACTTTCTTGTTGCATTCTGTCAACCAATTCCTTTGGTGTGTCCTTTATTGCCCAAAGCGCGTACCAAGTATTTATAACCATTCCTGAGACACCTGACTCTTCCATGGTGGGCAAGTCAGGAAAACTTGGGGCGCGAGTTGTTGTGGCAATAGCAAGGCCGCGTAATTTGCCAGCTTTAATTTGCGTAGATGAAGTTCCCATTCCATCGAAAACCAAGTCTATTTGGCCAGCAAGAAAATCCTGCATCATCGGACCCGCTCCACGATAAGGGACATGGACAAAATTTGTGCCTGTAACTTTCATGAAAAGCTCCATCGCCAAATGATGTGAAGTACCAGCACCCGGCGATCCGAAATTGAGCTTGCCCGGATTAGCTTTCGCGTAATCGACCAGCTCCTTTATGTTTCTGAAAGGATACTTAGGGTGTACAACCATCACCTGCGGCACTTGCGCCACCATTGTGACTGGTATGAAGTCTTTTTCGATGTTGTAGCTTAGCTTCGGATAAAGGCTTTCGGCAATCGTATGGTGTATCGCACCCATCAAGAAGGTGTACCCATCAGGTGGTGTACGCGCAGCGTTAGCGGCTCCAACGGTGCCACCTGCACCACCTTGATTCTCAATGATGACCGATTGCCCAAGGCTCTGTGTCAATTTCGCGGCAAGTGGCCTTGCAAACGTATCTGTCCCACCTCCAGCTGGAAAAGGATTGATGATCCGGATAGGCTTAACTGGCCATGTCTGCGCCAGTGCCATTGGTTCTAAGAGGGCTAATGTGATAACAGCTATCAGTCCGGAAAGCTTTAATAATTGTTTCATTTAATTTCCTCACAGTAAATTTGCATAGACTAATCTATGCACGATTTGTTAATTAAGAGAACTGTCACACTAAATTGAAAGTCGTCTTCACTTTAACAAGCTTTCAAAAAACTGTATGACTTACTGCTCTTTACGTAACAACAATTAGTACATTACAAGGTGATTCTTCTACTAAATTTGAAGTGGTTGATCTTGCCCACCAACGCCCAAAAACACTATCGTGATGCTTATGACCGATGACGATTAAATCTGCAGATACCTTTGTTGCGTAACGTGTTATTTCTTTTACTGAATTTCCTACCAATAAAGCCCCAATACATTTAAAGCCTTCTTTTTTAATTAGATCAACGCCGTTATCTAATTGACTTTGACCTTTTTCATTCTCAATTTTTTGAGTTCCTGTATCAATAAAAGAGCCTTCACCAATGGGATAGACGACTACGTCTGGAATTACTGAGATCAGGTGTATCACAGCATCACCCCATAACGCCATTTCTTTGCAATTTATCAAGGCCTTCTGACCTTCTTGTGAGCCGTCATATGCCAAAACAATTTTTCCATACATAAAGAAACTCCTTGCGTGTAGTTAATTGCAAAAATATCAATTTACTTTTGAGAATTCTCTGGAGACTCTAATATTGCTCCTTTTAGCGGCTTTAAATTAAGGGGTAAACCCTTTAGGTCTAAGGCAAGATTACCGTAAGTCCCTTGTGTCAAATGTGATATGTTAGTAAATCAGGTTAACCCTGATATTTTTTTTTTATAAGTTCTTTAATATTAGGGGTTGGCAACTTTTCAATTTTCTTATCTTCAGGATTCAATATGAAATTCATCCAAGGCCTATCCGTATCGTTGATTTCTACTTTTATAGTTTCGTCTGCATTTTCTCAAACAGCGCCAGCAGCGCCGCCTGAAGTGAGAATTGGCATTGTTACATTCCTATCTGGTCCTGCAGCCTCGCCCTTTGGGGTTCCTGCTAGAAATGCTGCTGAGTTGATGATTGAGCAATTTAACGCTGGCACAGCACCTGCACCTTACAACCAAAAAGGTTTTGGTGGGTCAAATATCAAAATGGTTTTAATTGATGAGAACGGCAGTAGTACCAGTGTTGTGACTGAATTTCGTAATCTCATACAGCGTGAAAAAGTTGATATGGTGGTCGGCTATATTTCAAGTGGTAACTGCCTAGCGATAACTCCTGTTGCAGAAGAACTTAAGACAATCACATTAATATTTGATTGCGGAACACCTAGGATTTTTGAAGAAGGTAAAAAGGACTATGTTTTCCGTGCTTCAAATCATGCTACCGCTGATAGTGTTGGAGCTGCTCTCTACTTAAATTCTTTGAAGATTAAAGCCAAAAATTATGGGGGCATCAACCAAAATTATGCTTGGGGTCAAGATTCATGGAAAGACTTTGATGGTTCCATGAAGGTTTTATTTCCAGGCTCAAGCGTTACTACCTCACAAATGCCTAAGCTTTTTGCCGGACAGTACAGTGGTGAAATTTCAGCATTGTTGTCTAGCAAATCTGAAGTCATTCACACCAGTCTTTGGGGGGGGGATTTAGAGGCATTTATCCTGCAATCTGCACCGCGAGGACTCTACAAATCAAGCTCTGTCATTTTGACAACTGGTGAAACTGCGATGTTCCGCCTAGCTAACAAAATTCCAGATGGCACGATCATAGGGGCTCGTGGTCCTTATGGAGTTTTGGCTCCAAAGTCACCTTTAAATGATTGGTTTCGTGCTTCTTTTACCGATCGATACAACACAGCACCTAACTACACTTCTTATCAAATGACGCAATCCATCATGTCAGCTAAATTAGCCTGGGAAAAAGCGCAGGCTGCTAACAATGGTGCTCGACCAACAGCTGAACAGGTAGCTGCAGCTATGCGAGGCTCAACTGTTGAGGGCCCAGGCGGTGTTCATAAATTTGCACTTAGCAATGGTCATCAAGCTGTTTCTGAAACGGCTTACGGTCGGAGCAAGCTTGTAAAAGGTGCAATGACTTTAGTAGATGTCAAGCGCTTTACGGCGGAGCAAGTTATGCCTCCTGATGGCATGAAAAGTGAAGACTGGATTGCAAAAGGTTTCAAAAAGTAATTACCTCAACATGACAGATAGTTGATATCGATCCATTTGTAATCCACAGTTAATCTATGGACCAGTTACTGGTAGTACTTGTAGACGGTATCAACTACGCAGCTTGGCTTTTTTTGTCCGCTGTAGGTCTGACTCTGATCTACGGGGTCATGAAAATTGTCAATGTAGCCCACGGTAGTTTTTATTCTTTAGGGGCTTATGTATCAGCTACGGTTGTGGGTCTATGGTTTAGGTATGGTTTTGATCCATACCTTTCTTACTTAGCACTTTTTATAGCCGCTCTTCTTGCTGGTTTTGTAGTAGGTCCGCCTATCGAGCGGTTTTTATTGCGTTACCAATATGACAAAGATGAGGTGGTCATCTTGCTGATCACCTATGGATTGTTTTTAATATTAGAAGACGTAATTAAATTGATATGGGGAGTAGATCCGTATTTTGTTTCAGAACCATACGAGTTACTAGGCAACTTTGAGTTTGCATCTATGACTTATCCCAGTTATTACATTCTTATGGTTGTATTGGCTTTGTTGGTTGGTCTTACCCTGATGTTTGTACTTAAGAAGACCCAATTTGGCCGTATGCTCATTAGTGTCATACACGACCGAGAAATAAGTTCCGCTATGGGAATCAATGTAGGGAAAATTTTTATACTTACTTTCGGTGCTGGATGTTCGTTAGCTGCGCTGGCTGGAGCTTTTACTGCTCCTACTATTTCAGTGACTCCCGGACTAGGTGTTGAAGTAATTGTTTTGTCTTTTGCGGTAGTGGTTACTGGTGGATTAGGAAGTATGGCTGGTGTAGCGTTGGCGTCCATCATCATGGGCCTGGTGAGAGCATTTTGTATTCACTTTGCTCCAGAGCTAGAACTGTTCGTTATTTTTAGCGTAATGGCCTTGGTTTTGTCATTTCGACCGAGAGGTTTGTTTAGCTTGGCAGAGTCTCGCAAGATATGACAGAACAGATCTCATTGAAAAAGCTGACGCTACTTGCTCTACCCCTTTTGGTAGCAAGTCCGTGGATGCCTCAGTGGATGCTTTTTATGGTGACTATTGCAATGGCTAATGGACTAGTTGGCCTTGGATTGATGCTTTTTTTGCGTGCTGGACTTGTTTCTTTCGGGCAAGCTTTATATTTTTGTGTAGGTGCCTACACAACTGGGCTGATAAGTCACTTTTTTAAATTTAATGAGGTTCTTCTCCTTCTTCTTTTAAGTGCACTCGTATCTGGAGTATTAGCGTTTGCTTTGGGATTCTTGCTAGCTAAATACAGGGCTATCTTTTTTGGATTGTTATCGCTTGCATTTTCTATGATTTTGTATGGCTTATTAGCCAAATCAGAGGCTCTGGGATCTACGGATGGCTTTAATATTCCCGCAGTAACTTTACTGGGTTGGTTACCACCTAGTGATTTGGTACGCGTAAGTATTTTGTGGGTCGCTTTTATAACTGTAGGTATTTGTTTGATCTTTATCAATGGGCTGATAAGAAGCCCTCGTGGACTCTTGTTGACCGCAATAAGAGACAATGAAATAAGAACAGAGTACATGGGCGGATCTGCCCGCAAAACGATCCATTTAATCTATGTAATCGCGGGTGTCCTAGCCGGTCTTGGTGGTGCAATTGCTGCAATTGCAGTGGGACACATAGACCCGACCATGGCATTTTGGACAACCTCTGGAGAATTTATTTTCATCACTATTCTTGGAGGTATTGGCAGCGTACTGGCTCCATTTCTTGGTGCTTTGGTATTTGGAGTTATTCATACATTAGCTTTTTCAAACTCACCCAATACTTGGCAACTTCTTATTGGAAGCACTCTTATTTTTGTGATACTACTTTTGCCAGACGGCTTATGGTCATTAACCAGTAAGTTTAAAAGAGTCAAATAATGAGTAATCCAACCCTGTTAAAAGTCAGTGGGGTAAATAAGACATTCGGTGCTGTAACTGCGGCTTCAGATATAAATGTTTCTGTGCTGAAAGGTGAATGTATTGGTTTAATTGGTACCAATGGTGCAGGAAAAACTACTTTTGTAAATTTGGTGACAGGCTATTTAAAGCCTGACACTGGGGTTATTTTGTATGAAGGCAATGATATTACTTCATTGCCTTCAAGAGAAATTACGCGCTTAGGTATCTGTCGATCGTTTCAAATACCTCAGCTTTACAACACATTAACTGCTCTTGAAAATATAGAAGTCAGTTATGGAATAGTTTCTCTATCAGCTCATAAAGAAAGCCTGTTTACAAAAACCGAATCCATGATTCCTGGGTACGGGAAAAATATTCGTCAATTGGCAGAAGAGTCTCTTGAACGCTTTGGCTTGACTGCGTACCGAGATAAATTAACACGCGTCCTACCAGGGGGAGTCCGTAAATTACTTGATATTGCAATGGCAATGGCGGTTAAACCAAAAATCTTGATGCTTGATGAACCTACTAGCGGTGTATCTACAGAGGAAAAATTTGACATCATGCAAATGGTTATGAAAGCTATTCGAAAAGACGGGACAACTGTTTTATTTGTTGAGCACGATATGGAAATTGTTTCTCAGCATGCTGAGCGAGTGCTTGCTTTTTATGATGGGGAAATCATTGCTGATGATGTTCCAGAGGTTGCGCTCAATGACGCAAAAGTTTTGAAATATATCGTGGGTGATAAGCACTCGTCTTCAGTTCCGACTGGAAAACAGCATGCTTAAAGTTTCCAATCTGAACGTTTCTATTCAATCTGTGGCAATTTTGAGAGATTTGTCCCTTGAAATACCAAATTCCACAATGGCTAGTTTAGTCGGACGCAATGGTGCAGGAAAAACCACTTTACTCAAAAGCATCATGGGACTACTCAGTGCTTCTTCAGGAAAAATTGTATTTGATGAACATGACTTGATCGCTCAGCCAACTCATTTGCGGAGTGGTTTAGGAATTGGTTATATGCCTGAAGATAGACGACTTATCCCAGATTTGACTGTAGAAGAAAATATCTTAGTCCCAGTTTGGGCTAATAAGAACCCAGCACCTTTGTCACGATTGGAGTATGTCTATGACCTGATACCTGAGTTAAAAGGCTTTTCAAAAAGACGCGGACAACAACTATCTGGCGGTCAGCAAAAATTAGTCGCCTTAGGAAGAGCATTGATGATAGGGACTAATTTGTTATTGTTAGATGAGCCATTTGAAGGCGTTGCTCCGGCGTTGGCTCAACGCTTAGCGGAAGTAATCTCTCAACTTAAAGCTGAAGGCATGTCTGTTCTATTTTCAGAGTCAGATCTTCAATACTCTGAAAAATTAGTTCAGAATATTTTCGTAATTGATCGTGGAATTCTGAGTCACAAAAAATCTAACTAAGAAGCCTTTAATAATCCGGCATTTTTCAAAGCAATTTGAATTTTCAAGATCTCAGATTCAGATATTTTCATTAAGGGCGGCCTCACTACAGCTCTTGGAATCTTACCCATGATCACTAGTGCTTCTTTCATGCGGTTATGCATATCAACCCATGGGTTAGCGTAAAACACATCTGCTGTAAAAGCAATTCGCTTATGCAATTTTTTTGCTGAAGCCAAGTCGTTTTTTTCAACAGCTTGAAATAATTGAGACTGAAGATCTGCTATCACAGAGCCACTTCCAGATAGCAATCCATTACATCCAAGAACCAATGAGCTTAAGAGCCAAGCACTATGTGTTGATAAAACATTGACCGGTTGTTCACGCGATTGGAGAAGTTCGATGTGTTTGTTGTGAATGTGGGGGTTAGAAATCCAATCTTTGATGGCTCGTACTTGAGGAACTTTATCCAACAGTTCAATTAAGGTTTCTAGCGAATAACTTTGGGGCGAAGTGCTCGCATATTGAAAAGCTATCAATGGGAGTTCGCTGGCATTTGCTATTCTTTTGAAATGGTCAATTACCATTTCTGGCCGATGCCCCATAGTAAATGGCCCTGGAGGAAAGACAAGTAAGGCGGATGCACCTCCCTGGGCTGCAGCGGTGGCTAATCGTTCAGCTTCCAAGCTGCCCTCAGCATAAATACCATTAATGATGGGCATCTTTGCACCGACTTCATCTCGAGCAATTGCCAAAATTCTTTGTTGCTCCTCAAAAGTACAAGAGGCAACTTCTGTCGAATGCGCATTAATTGTGATGGCAGAGACGCCTGCAACAGACACTACATCTCTAAGATGCGACCGAAAAGAAATTTCATCTATGGAGAAGTCTTCGTGAAATGGCAAGATAACAGCTGGAATAACACCGTGTGGGATGTACTTAGGATAGGGATTTTTATTCATAAGAAATTCCATAATACGTTATTACGACAGATTCATATATCATGCTTTAAAACCCGTTTGCATATAAAAATATTCGATTGCTGCTTCAGCAACCACTTGATCTTCTTTAGCAGTGCCTGAACTAATTCCAATGCCACCAACAATTTGTCCATCTACAGTTACTGGTAAGCCTCCGCCTATGATGCTAAAGTGACCGCCGTTGGTAACGTGAATACCAAATGTGGATTTCCCTGGTTGGCATAAGTCGTTGTACACGTGTGTACCTTTTCGAGCAACAGAACCTGTGAATGCTTTATCAATAGCAATTGACGTGCTACTGACTTTTCCTC
>JBAXNJ010000011.1:0-13825 GCA_037133815.1 Betaproteobacteria bacterium | reverse complement strand
GAATCAAACTCAAAGGGTAACTTCCTGCATCTAGTAAAGCACCACCACCTAATTCGGGTTTCATGCGGATATTCGTTTCTGGGTTACCCACGGTGAATCCAAAACTGGTGTGCACACTTCGGATATGCCCAATGCCAGTTCCATCATTAGCGGTGAGATGCTTGACCAAGTCACCAGTCTGGGGTTGGAACCAATACGGATAGGCCTCCAGCAACATCACACCATTTGCGCGTGCAGCATTGAACATGCTTCGCGCTTCAGAAAGACTCAAGGCTAAAGGTTTCTCGCATAAAACATGTTTACCCGCTTGCAAAGCTTTGATAGCCCACTCAGCGTGCATGCTGTTGGGTAGGGGAATATAGATGGCATCCAGTTGAGGGTCTGTCAACATGGATTCATAGCTTCCCATGGTGCGAGCAATACCAAAAAGGTTTGCAAACTCTTTGGCTTTCGAAAGTTGCCGACTGGCTATTGCCTCAATTTTTACCGAAGGGCTACCTAAAACATCCCGTACAAATTGTTTGGCGATATTGGCGCTACTTAAAACACCAATGCGTAGGGGATCTGTGGATTTTGTTGGCATGTGCTTATCTCCGATTTATTTCATTATTTGGATGCAAAAAAATAGTCAACGATTTTCGATATTTGTCCTAGCATCATTTCTCTGCCTCTTACAACTTTACAACCGCAGTCTTGTGCAAGATTAAGTAGTGGTGTGTTCTCGGGCATAACGATGGCATCAAAAACGATTAGTTCTTTGTTGAACTTTTCAGCTATCAAGGGTAGTCGTGCATCGCTCAGCATGCCTACCGGTGAGGCGTTCAACAAGATATCTACACCCTCAGAATGAGGCTCTCCAACTTCGACGTCAGTCTGAGGACTGATTTTTTTGACTAACTTGACCATACGCTCAATCGTTTGAGGATTGAGGTCAAACAAACGCATAAGTCTCGGGTGTTCATAAGCCAAAGCAACACAAATAGCTGATCCAGCGCCACCTAACCCTATGAGCTGTAAACGCTTGTCTTGGAGCGTAATGCCTCTTTTTTTGAAGGCTTCTACACATCCCATTCCGTCAAATATTTCGCCACTCCATTCACCGTTATTGTGTTTTTTGAGTGCATTGATCGCGCCAATTTGTGCGGCCTGGGGACCTAAGGTTTTTGCTAGCGTAATGGCTTTAGCTTTAAAGGGAATGGTAAAAATCAAGCCATCTAAATTCTGCATGCGCATGATGTGGGGCATCACAGTATTAAATTCATCGCGTGCAATGTGCATCGGTATCAGCACAGCGTTGTGATGGCGCTTTTGCATTTCCCAAGTGACCATTTCTGGAGATCGAACCTGCTCAATGGGGTCACCCACAATCCCATAGACACGGGTTTTACCATTAACAAAATTAACTTGATCCATAGGCAGACTGGTTTTCAACGGATTGATAAAAATTTAAGAATGGACTTTCAAGTACGCTTGCATGCGAGAGTGTGCTTGATCTGGATTAATAAATACACCTGCTTTGTCGGCCAGCACAAATAAATCGCATAAATGTTGAACAGAGCGTGTACTTTGTTGCCCACCTACCATTGAAAAATGCGATTGGTGTCCGTTAAGCCAAGCCATGAATACCACGCCAGTTTTATAAAAGCGAGTGGGTGCTTGAAAAATATGCCGTGAAAGGGCCAAAGTAGGTTCTAGGGTTTGAATAAATCCCTTGGAATTACCAAAAGCAAGTTGCTGCAGCGCATTGCTAGCCGTCGGAGCGATGGCATCAAAAATTCCAAGTAAGGCGTCGCTTTGCTGGTGGACTGTTTCTGTACCAATGCCATCCCCAGCAATCAATTCAGGGTAGTTGAAGTCGTCACCTGTGTACATCCTGACACCTGGTGGAAGGCGTCTACGCATATTGATTTCTCGTTCTTTATCTAAAAGTGAGACCTTGATCCCATCTACTTTGTCTTTGTAGGCATTAATGATGTCAAGCGCAGTTTGTGTGGCCTTGTCTAAGTCTTGATATCCCCAGTAGCCGTTCAATGCCGGATCAAACATATCGCCTAACCAGTGCAGGATGACAGGTTGCTTGGCTTGAGAAATGATGCGTGCATAGACTTTTTCATAATCATCTGGGCTCTTAGCAACTTTTACCAACGCGCGGCTTGCCATGATGATTAACTTTCCACCTAAAGCTTCAATCGCTTCCATTTGGTGTTCATAGGCACGGATAACGTCGTCTACAGATTTAACTTGGTCTGGCTCTAGGTGATCGGTGCCACATCCTGAAGCTACCAATGCATTCGGGTAATCTTTTGCCGCAAGTAGGGTGCGTTGTATTAACTCTAGCGAAGTCGGCCAGTCCAAGCCCATGCCGCGTTGCGCAGTATCCATGGCCTCTGCCACGCCAAAACCCAGTGACCATAAATACCGGCGATAGGCTAGCGTTGCTTCCCAATCTAAGGGCGTGTTGATCCAAGGGTCTGCGGCAGCAAGCGGGTTGGAGACCACGTGTGCCGCCGAATAAACAATTCGATTAAAACTAGGTGCCTGTTTAGGAGTGACCGTCGCTTTCGCCAGCATGTTGTAGCTATAACGATTTCCTTGGCGGTTGATTAATTGAATTTCCATTGAAATAAGTCCTATACGTGCGAGGCATGTCCTAATGGCTGCATGCGCGAGAAGTCTGGCATGCTTGCACTGGCAAAACCATGGCATGCCAAGGATGCAATATTTAGGCGACCTTGGTTAATTTTGACGCGCGTGGTGCCAAAAGAACTTTCATATAAATCAGAGTGATTTTGCAAAAAATCTGTTTGTTCTTGCTTGGAGCTCGATACCAGTCCGTTTACATAGTGGTGCCCGTTTCTTTCGACATGGGTAATACCTAACAAATTAACCAAAGCCAAATCTTGTTGGATGGACAATCCAGCTTGGACAGTCAAGTCTTCGCCAGACATAAAGAAGTGCTTGCCGTTTCCTTCTGCATTCCATTGTTGGCATCTGGCCGCATTTAAAAATGATTTGTAGATGCCTTTGCATGTCTTGCTAGAAATACCCGAGTAACCTTTTTCTTTAGCCTGGACAAAGGCGTCTAGCGTTCCATCTGACTCGTCCATGATGACAGGTAATCCCAAAGCCATATGGGATAGATCAGTGTCAAGTGCGTGTGCACGGCTAATCGGTTGCTCCACAAACATGATGCTGTTGACCATACGATTTAGCGCTGGTGTAGAGCGCACGGCAGACAGAAGTTCCGCTACTTCTTCTGCATTTTTATATTGCTCATTGCCGTCTAGAGAGGCGAAATAAGGCTCTTTAATCTGATCCAGAACCGATGCAATGGCTGTCAATCTGGCTATGTCTTTGTCTAGTTGCCCACAGACTTTGAGTTTGTAATAGCGATGTCCGTAGTGCGCAACCACTTGTTCTAATGTTTCGGGTAGACCGTCATTGACAGGTTCGGTAATGTCATCAGCATTAATAGCATCGACCATGCCGACGGTGTGGCGGGCATGGATATACGTTGCTGGCGATAAATGGTTTAAAAAAGAAGAAAAATCGATTCCATTAAATTGTGGATGACGACCATGTATTCCGGCCACATTATTTTGCATAACTTGGTAGAAAGACATACCGCACAGACGGCATAGTGCATCTAGTACAGCCTTGTCTATTAGTGCATTGCCGTAACTGGCTAAAAGTGGGTTGTAACCTTTTGAGGCACAAAATCGAAGGTGTGCGTCATGGTGTCGTATGAAATGGCCAAACGCGGTGTCTGGGGATGCATCGCTGAGATAGGCCTCTCTCGCAATGCGTAAGACATTACGCTCTTGCTCAAAATTTTCGTCATCGGTCAGGTTTGGATTTTTATCAAACCACTTAGGGGCAATCATTTCAGCAGTTGCGCCCCAAGAACTTTTGCCGTCTGATGTTTCAATACGAACACGAACAAATGCTTGAAAACATCTCCGCAATGTCACGATACCAAAACGAAAAGGCATCCTCAGTACAACGGGGGTTTCAAGTAATTCGATTTCTGCGATTCGAAAAGTAGGTTGCATAGGAGGGGGCTTTAGGTTTTACTGAATTTCACCCAAACCTTTTAGATATCCAATAGAGTGGGCGGCACATGCTTGGCCATCTGGTTGGTAATCAAAGGGTTCTATGGCAATAGCGCCTTGGTAATTATTTCTACGAAGCGCTCGCAAGACGGAGCCAAATTGCATATCGCCTTGGCCTGGACCCCTACGGTTAGGGTCATTTAGTTGAACGTGTGCGACATGGCCACTAGGGAAAAATTGGTCAATTAAATCTGCAATCGAAGTAGTTTCAGCGAGACCTGCCGAACTGGTATCTAGCATAGTCTTGAGTGCGGGGTGGTTGACTTCTTCAACGATTGCAATGGCTTGCGCTAGCGTATTTATGAGGGGAGTCTGGTCTGCTGATAAAGGCTCAATGCAATAGGTAACACCAAATTGATGTGCACTCTGCGCGGCTTGAGCAAAGAATTTAGTAGCTAAAGATAAGGCTTCGGCATGGGTTTGTCCGCCTTCAACTAGTCGCTGCTTGGGTGAACCGTGTACCAAATACTTTCCTCCCATTGCAGCGCACAACGCACAAAGATGGTGGATAAATGTGAGAGTTTTTTGTTGGACGGTCACGTCTGTTGACGTGATGGTCAAACCCCCTGGCTTAACGAGTAGCCAATGTAGTCCGGTGATTTGCAATCCATGTGATTGAGCAATATTCTTGAAGATTTTTGCCTGTTCAATTGTGATGTCTTTAGGGTTATCACTTAAAGTAAAGGGTGCAACCTCAAGGCCTACGTAGCCTAAAGATGCGGCATATCGACATTGCGCTTCAAAAGTAAGTGAATGCAATACCTCATTGCACAGTGCGAAGGAATATGCGCTCATATCGATTCAACGATTATGCTGACTTGCGCGAGAAAATACTCTTAAACGATTTCCAGCCCATCGTGAAACGTTCGTTAACTGCAGGGATATACATCAGCATGGTGAAAAGAGTTACCAAGGCCAAAGCTGTACAAATGGGGCGAACAAAGAATGGCTCTAAGCTTCCATCTGAAAGAACCAATCCGCGTCGCAAACTTTTGTCTAACAATTCACCCAAGACGAGCCCAAGTACAAAGGGTGCCATTTCATAGGCACGGCGACGTAAAAAGAAGGCTCCGATACCAATGATGATCATGCAGTACACATCAAATAGACGCGATGAAATTGCAAATGCACCAACTGTACACAGCACAAAGATGATGGGCATTAAAACGGTTCGCTTGACACGTAAAACCAATAGCAAAGGCCTCACCATGAACAAGCCAAATAACAAAATACTAAATGTGGCAATCGTCGTCATGGCCACAACGTCGTATACAAATTGAGGTGTTTTGATCATCAACATTGGCCCAGGCTGAATGCCGTGGATGATCATGGCGGCCATAAGCACGGCCGCTGGTGCTGAGCCAGGTATACCTAATGCAAGTGCAGGAATGATGCCTCCAGGGATAGCAGACATATCTCCTGTTTCTGCAGCCATCAACCCATCAATAGAACCCTTACCAAATTTTTCTCTTTCAGGGCTGACCGCTTTGGCGGCTGCATAGGACATCCAAGCACCTGAGTCTTCTCCAATACCTGGCAAGATGCCGGTGACTACGCCAATGACGCCAGAACGTAAGACGGTGCGCCAATATTGCGCCACTTCTCGAAAGCGTGGTAAGAAGGAGTCACGCATTTCAACGATCTTGCGTTCGATAGGATCTGCCAAGGTGGTGAGAACCTCAGCAAAACCAAAAGCACCAATCAAGGCAGGAATCAATGAAATGCCACCCGACATCTCATCCCAACCAAAGGTAAATCGGTTGTAGGCATAAAGACCTTCTTGTCCGATTTGCGCAATAAGTAAGCCCAAGCAACCCATGAGCCAGCCTTTGATGGGGTCTTCACCCACGATACTGCCAGACATCGCCACACCAAATAAGGCGAGCCAGAAAAATTCAAATGCACCAAATGAGAGGGCGATTTCCGCCAATGACGGTGTGAACATGGCTAAACAAATCACACCAAACAAAGTGCCAGTGAAAGCCCCTGAAGTAGCGATGCCAATTGCACGACCAGCTTGCCCTTGCAAAGCAAGGGCATAACCATCAGCACAAGAAGCAGCATTAGCTGCAGTGCCGGGAATATTCAGCAAAATTGCGCTGCGGCTTCCGCCATACAGTGTGCCTACATAAGCACAAATCAAAATCAAAATAGCATCGTTAGGAGCCATTTTGATGGTTAATGTTGTCAGTAATGCAATGCATAGGGTGGCAGATAAGCCAGGCATACAGCCCACCAAAATTCCAATGAATGCCCCCCCTAGACCGTATGACAAAGACCAAAAATTTAAAAAGCTAAGGTACGAGGTACCGAGCATTTGCAGACCGTCAAGCATTGCGTTTCTCCAAATGTTCGGGTTTAAGGTAGTCTGACAAGAAAGAATTCTTGAAAGACCAGCATGATGGTGACGCCTGCGCACAAGCCAATCACTGCAGCCATGAATAATCCTCGTCTGACGGAATTATTCTTTTTGAGTTGGTCAAATTGCAAGACTCCAATGGTGACTGTGATAAACATGGCTGCTGCAGCCCAAAAAGGCAAACCATGCCCCACTAAACCGCATGAAAAACCAATACATAAAAACAAAATTTTCCACATGCGGTTGAGTTCATGACGCATAGCAGGGGTTATAGGTTTCTCTATCTGAGGCGCTAGCGCATGACGTGAAATGGAGCGATAGACCATGAGTAGACCGAAGAACACAATAGCAATTCCAAGACAGCCTGGAAGTAATCCAGGAACCGTATAGGGATTGATATCTTGATTTTCTAGCCTATCCATCCGCAAGGATTCGACTAGCGTAGCCAAGCCAACAGCAATCCAAACCAACGATTGAATCAAGTCTCCGCGCGGAGATATTTTTCTTTCATGTGCGGCTTGTGCAGATTCATCCGAGGCTTCTTGTGTGTCTTCGATCATGTGTTCGCTCTCATCTCATTTTTCAATGTGGAGTAATTAGGGCTTAGCGACTCCCACAGTGTCAGGAGAAACTTTGGCTTTTCCGCTGTCAAACAATAACCAAGCGTTTGCTTGCACAGCAGGCATAACAGCCGTTACTGATTCAGCGCCGTAATGGGGAGCAAACAATGCGCCTCTGCTGGTAGCGTATTTTTTAAGTGCTTCACTCTTGGAGATGTTGTCAACCCAAATTTTTTCAACGGTTTTGACTACTTCGTCAGGGACGCCTTTTGGAATAAAGATGCCAAAGTAGTTAGCCGGCGCTTTGAATCCAGGTAATGTCTTAGATAGTGGCTCAATCATTCCAAAGCCTTCTAAATCAAGTGCCTTATCGCTAACGGTTGCTAAAGGACGAATACGCTTGCCACGGATCATGTCAGCTTGCTCTACGGCAAGTTGGGTGGTCACTTCAGTTTCACCTGCTACGGTTGCCACTACGGCCGGGTTGCCACCGTCATAGGTTACGTGCCGGTATTTCACACCAGTGTTTTTAGAAATCAATTCCATCGCGTTGTGTCCTGCTGAGGTGACGCCTGCAGTTGCTACCGTTATTTGACCTGGCTTAGCTTTCATCGCATCCAATAGTTCCTTGGCTGTTTTATAGGGGGAAGAAGGATTTACACCGATCAACTGAACGTTTGCCACATTTAAAAATAAATGCCACTCATTGATGCGAGTCTTTAGCATGCCAAGCGTTTCGTAGCTGCCTAAGTCTTGGGCGGCACCTGCAGTCCAGGTGTATCCATCTTTGGGTGCATCTAATGCACTTTTGGTTCCAATAGAACCTGATGCCCCGGGCTGGTTGACGATCACTACTTTTTGTCCTAATGATTTTTCGATCTCAGCCGCTGTGACACGTGTGACCTGGTCCGTTGAACCACCAGCGGCCCAAGGCACGATCACGGTGATAGGGCGATTGGGCTTCCAATCTTGCGCAAAGCTAACGGTCGATATTGCCAATGTGGCAACGGCTAATGAAAGGCACTTCAAAGCAAAACGTTTTTTCATTTCAAGTCTCCTGTTAAAAAAAGTGAACCAACATAAAACACCAACAAAATACTCACGATAGCCAACGATCTTTGTTTTGACTTACAAAGCTGTCGTCATTGAGATGCGGGTAGGCGTGATAAACGCGACTGATTTCTTCTGCTTGGCCTGGGCTTAATCCCTCTTGGGGGTCGATGCACCAAATGCCCTCTAGTAAGCCTTGACGACGCAACACCTCATGACAGCCTGCAATGCATCCGTGGAAATTATTGGCTACATCAAAGAAAGCGCAGTTGCAATCAGTGATTTCTGAATCTAGCCCTAATAAAGAATTTGGTATGGATGCTTTTTGTGCATTGTCATGGCAGTCTTTTAATAACGCAACCGCACGCCGTGTCCAGACGCTCCAGTGGCCCAGTAAACCGCCTTTGATGCGTACTTCTACACGCTCACCATCTCGCATCACCCAATAGGGTGACACTAAATCTAAAACGATATGGTCATCATTGCCGGTGTACAGGGTGATGCGCTTTTCAGCATTCGCAGCAACCACACCGTGTATGACATCTAGTGTGCGATACCGATGAAAGGGTGCCATTTTGATGGCAATGACTTGTTCAATGCTGGCAAATGATTGCCAAAAACCTTTTGACAGCACACGGCCACCAACAGCGGGCTGCAAATAAAAGCCTATCAATGGAATTTCGTCAGCAATAGCTTGGCAATGGTGCAGTATGTCTTTTTCGCTTTGATCTTGAAATGCAGCCAAACTCAGCAAGCCCGCGTGGTAACCCATGCCTTTGGCTAGCCTCGCTTCAGAAAGTGCTTGTTTGGTTTTGCCTGCAAGTCCCGCAATCATCACTAATGGCCGCTTACCTCCAATGGGATCCCAATCTTGGGCGGTCTCGTAGGCTAGGTGTAAAACTCTCTCGTACAAGCCTTGTTCACGAATAGCAAACTGCGTGGCGTGTACTCCAACGGCTAATCCACCAACGCCAGCATCGATGTAATAACGGCTTAGCGCCCGTTGTCTTCGCGAATCGAGCTGTCTGTTAGCGTCTAACGCAAGTAAATGGGCAGGTATTACCGCCCCTTGCTTTAAAACATGCGCAACATCTAAAGGCAAACTAGAAACTGTTGTCTTAGTAGTTGCCATCACGAACCTCAAAATGCGTTGGCTTACCTAAAGAAGCTTTACCCTGTTGCGCCCATGCCGCAGTCCAGTCCAGCATGGTGTCTAGGGAGACCTGGGGAGAGCCAAACAAACTATTCATCTTGGTGCAATCTACTAGCCATGCAGTAGGCGCCTCGGTGCCTATAAATTTAGCTTTGACGCCTAACCGTTGAGCAAGACCAAGTGCTGCAGCGCGAATGGAAATGATGGGTCCGCTAAGGTTGATGGCTTGTGTGGGTTGCCGGCAATGCAAAAGAGATCGGATCGCAATTTGATTGGCGTCGCCTTGCCAAATGATGTTGGCGTGACCCATAGCCAGAGAAATGCCTTGCTGCTGTATTAAAGATTGCACCAAATCATGTAACACCCCATAGCGCATATCGATCGCGTAAGACAAGCGCAATAAACAACCGGGTGTATCGAGCGCATGTGAGAAATGTTCAAACATACGTTCGCGTGCGACACAGGAGTTTGCGTATTCACCAACAGGAGTGGGTGAGACAGCCTCCAAGGCACCATGTCCATCTATCGGAACAAATGGATAAACGCACGCTGTTGAAAACACACTAATCTTGGATTGATGGAATCGTTGCGCCACCATAGCCGGAAGATAGGCATTCATGGCCCATGTCAGCCATTCACTTCCCTGTGATCCAAATTTACGGCCCGCCATATAAATGATGTTGGATACATCGGGTAATGCATTGAGTGCTTCTTGATTTAATAAGTCAGCTTGGATGCACTCGACACCTTGTGCCTTTAATTTTTCTAATGCCGATGTCTCTGTGAAACGTGCAACAGCCACGATGCGCTTGCCTGGTGCAGCCCGCTTAGCCATACGCGCTAAGGTGGGCCCCATCTTCCCTGCAGCCCCTAACACCATGATGTCGCCCTCTAGGTGTTGCATGTCACTGAGTAGCGATGGAGAGGGCGTGCTCATCACGTCCTCTAAGTGGTTCTCATCTGTGAAGTATTTAGGAAACTGCATGGGGTTATGTTTTTAAAAAAGACAATACAACGTCAGTCATATGCGTTAAGCGTTCTTTGCGTGCAGATGGTGCCAATAAATTACGCCCAAAAATCGCTGAAAGCGTGTATTGGTTGGAAAGGTAAAAGTAGGAAAGGCCTGCAATAGTGATGTAGAGCTGTGCAGGATCTACATCTTTTTTGAAAACCTTTTGCGATGCGCCCTTGTCTAAGACGCTTTTGATCATAGAGACAAAAGGGGTGTGCATTTTGCGAATTTCTCTGGACTTTTTGATGTGTGCGGCTTGGTGCAGATTGGCGCTGTTGAGGAGCGTCAGAAATTCCGGATGCTTGAGGTAATAGTCCCAGGTCAGTGCGATGAGTTTGCGAATGGCCTCTACCGGCTCTTCTTGTTCCAGAGCCAAAGCTTTTTCCGAGTCGCGTTTGTGTGCGTAGTTGGCTTCTAAGACGGAACAGAACAAGTCGTCCTTGTTGCCAAAGTAGTGGTAAAGCATCCGTTTGTTGATGCCAGCCATTTTGGCGATTTGATCTACCCGTGCACCACCTAACCCGGAGCGTGCGAATTCGGTTCTCGCCGCTTCCAAAATATTGGCACGACTTTTTTCGGGATCGCGCGTAATAGGTTTTGCAGGGTTTTTTGTCATGGTGCAACATGGCGGATATTAGGAAAGATTGGCCGCTTTTTTGATTTGCGTGAGTTGAATCATCTGTGGTGATTTTTTGTAATGTGCATCCAAGGGGTAGCAACCAGAGACCATCCCATTGCGAGGTGCTGTGGTGCAGTCGCTGAAGGTCCGACACAATCGTTTTCTTTGGAATGTGCGTCCTGCAAGAACATCTGCAGGCAACTCTGGGTAAGAGAGAACCATGCGCCCTAGGCCTACAAAATCTGTCCAACCCTCACGAACGACTGCTTGCGCCACATGCGGTAAAAATTCTTGCAAATAGGTGTAGCCACTTCCAACAAAAGCCATTTTGGGAAAACGCTGTTTCAATTGACGGACTGCATCCAGATGTCTAGCTACACCGATAAGCGGATCCTCTGGCGGTTGGTACCCATCTGACGGCGGATACATCGCAGGGCGCGTGAGGTGCGGGTTATAGTAAGGGCTTCCCAAAGTGATATTCATCAATTGGATATTCAGACTTTCTACAACCTCTAAAAACGCAAATGTTTCTTGTAGGGCAATTTGATTAGGGTCTGTTTCATTGATACCAAAACCGTATTGGTAAGGCATTGATTTAGAGGCGTCGACTGCAATACCAGGGCCTAGTTCATCGGGCTTTGAAAGTGCGGGGTTGGGTCGGAAGGGTAAAAAGTCAAAGGCTGAGAGCCTGACACCCAGACCAAGTTGCGGGACTTCAGCGCGAATGCCAGCAACCAGTTCTTTTAAGAAGCGTGTACGGTGTTCCATGGAGCCACCGTACTTGCCTGCTCTCGTTTTAGCACCTAAAAATTCATGGCCTAAATAGCCGTGGCAATGTTTTAAGTCCACGAACTGAAATCCGCAGTCCCAAGCGCGCTTCGCAGCAATCACGAAGTCTTCTATCAATTTTTCGATTTCATCATCACGTAGGACAACGATGTTTTGAGCAGGACCAAATCTTCCATCCAATAGGGGGTGGTTGAACAAGACACGCGGTTCCATGCTGCTGGTATTGGGCTTGCAAAATCGACCAGAGTGCGTGAGTTGCAGGCCAATCAGCAAGTCTTTGTCATTACCCATTGCCTCTTTATGGGATGCAACTAAGGTCTCTCGCAATTGCGCAATCGCAGATTGATTTTTGGCATCCATCATTAGTTGCTGCGGATTGGCACGACCATCGTGTCGGACTGCAACAGCCTCACCACCCCAAATTAATTTGGCACCTGATTTTCCAAAATGGCTCCAACGGCGACGTGTGTTATCGGAGGGACTTCCGTCTGCATTGCCGTCCCACCCCTCCATAGGGTGAATGGCGTAACGATTGCCGATGGTGAATTCACCAACTTTTAGGGTCTTTGCCATGGGAGACTTAGTTCCTACGATCAACTCCTCATCACAGGGAATATCTAGGCCCAGTTCTTGAATGCTTTTTTTGAAGTTCTCTACGGTGTGTAGAGATTTCACTTTGACAAAGTCACCAAATTTCATAAATAAAGCTTTGAATGAAAACTAATATGTGTAGACAATTTCAGAAGAAATGGTTTGGCTTAAGAAAGAAACCCAGAACCAACGCACCGTCGGGTGCATGGGCGGAGTGCCTGCTTCCAGCAGGGCGCCATACATAGTTGCCAGCTGAACAGGTGCCTTCGTGGTCAACAAGAGAGCCCTCTAACACCCAGCTTTGTTCAAGCGCGACATGCTGATGGTCTGTCAACACAGATCCAGGCTCCATCTTGGTCAGAACGGTTTGAAGTCCAGTGTCTGGGTCTTCCATCAATACCTTGATACATATTCCTTTGAATTTGGTTTCTTGCCATGGCATGTCTTCTACGTTGACATAACGGGATGACAACAAAGCTAATGCTTGGTGTTGCTTTTCTAACCCTGGTGTGTGTATAGCCATCTAAAACTCCCTAAAAATCCATCATAACTAAACAGTTACAAATTCCTAGCAGAGGTTTACCCGATAAACCCTTAATGCAAAAGCATGCATAGCGTGCTAATCTCAAGCGATGCCCAATACACCCGCCTCAGAAGATTTAATTGACTCGCGATACGCAGCTTGGAGACTTCTCATAACCCTGTGCTTAGTAACGTTGGGAAGCAGTTGTATGTATGTGGTGGCAGTGGTGTTACCCCCTGTGCAAGCTGAATTCGGCGTGGATAGGGCTAATGCGTCCTTGCCTTACACCTTGATGATGATTTGTTTAGGCGTGGGCGGTATGTGGACTGGTAAATTAGCTGATCGATTTGGTATCACGCCAGTTCTGTGGGTCGGCTCAGTCGCTGTCACGGCTGGATTTGTTATCGCTGGTTTAGCGCCCAATATTTGGGTGTTCGGCTTAGCGCATGGAATTTTGTTGGGGCTCTTGGGTAGTTCGTCTACTTTTGCGCCATTGATGGCTGATACCTCGCTTTGGTGGAACAAGCGCAGAGGCATTGCTGTGGCTATTTGTGCTTGCGGCAATTACGTGGCCGGTGCCTTTTGGCCACCGGTTGCTCAGTGGGGCATAGAAACAATTGGTTGGCGTCAAACTTACATCTACATGGGTATTTTTTGTGGTGTATGCTTGGTCTTGCTTTCATTTTTGAAGCGACAACGCCCACCTTTGGCAGATGGCCATGCATCTTCATCTTCCATCAATGGACCAACTTCTTCGCAGCCTTTTGGATTGCAGTTAGGTCAAGCGCAAGTCCTTTTGTGTATTGCTGCCGTTGCGTGCTGTGTGGCGATGTCTATGCCACAAGTACATATCGTGGCCTATTGCTCTGACTTGGGCTACGGCGCCGCCAGAGGGGCAGAGATGCTTTCGCTGATGCTGACTTGTGGAATTGTCAGCAGATTGGTCTCTGGTTGGATTTGTGACCGCATCGGTGGAATTCGAACCCTGCTCCTTGGTTCAGCTTTGCAGGGAATCGCGTTATTGCTGTTCCTGCCTTTTGATGGTTTGGTGCCGCTC
>JBAXNJ010000010.1:0-14077 GCA_037133815.1 Betaproteobacteria bacterium | reverse complement strand
CCGTCTGCTTCAGATTGTTCTTGCAGATGAAATTCTTTTTGCAGAGAAGCCAAATCAGATGCTGTGGCAATCAATGCAGCAGGCGAACTGCTCAGGGCTTGGGCTTGCGACCGAGCAGTAACTTGCGCAAGGTCTACGTCATACCACCACAACATAGTGCCGTCAGCAACCAGCGTTAAAGGATATGGTTTTTGGTAATCAAACCGAAAGCGTGTGGGTCGGATAAATACAAATACACCGCTGGATTTTTTACTTCTTGCGGTCTGCCCCGCTTTAACAGGCGGCGTCACTACTTGGCTAAATATGGCGCGACCGCTGTGTGCGGTTTTAAGAAATAACTCTAAGCTTTCTAGGCCGCCTGCGCATACTTGCAAGCTTGTTGTCAATAACAATGCTTGCAAAGCCCGTTTGCAGTTCATAAAGCCAAGTAACTTAGACCTCACGAACTCAGGCTTCACGGTTAGGGACCAAAATTTCGCGCTGGCCATTGCTACTCATAGCGCTGACCATGCCTGCTTTTTCCATGTCTTCAACCAATCGAGCAGCACGGTTGTAGCCAATTTTTAAATGGCGTTGCACCAAAGAAATACTGGCTTTACGATTTTTCAAAACCACCTCAACCGCTTGGTCGTACATCGGGTCTTTTTCGCTGGGGGTATCGCCAAATAAATCTGGCCCAATCGGATTGCCATCGCCATCCACCGTACCGCCTTCGAGCACGCCTTCAATATAGTCAGGTTCGCCTTGGGTTTTGAGATAACTCACCACACGATGCACTTCTTCGTCACTGACAAACGCGCCATGCACGCGAATAGGAAAACCGGAACCACTGTGCATGTACAACATGTCACCCATACCGAGCAATGCTTCAGCACCCATTTGGTCCAGAATGGTCCGGCTGTCAATTTTGCTGCTGACTTGGAAAGCGATACGCGTTGGAATATTCGCTTTTATCAAACCGGTGATCACATCAACGCTGGGGCGTTGCGTGGCCAATATCAAGTGGATGCCTGCAGCACGCGCTTTTTGTGCCAAACGCGCAATCAGCTCTTCAATCTTTTTACCCACCACCATCATCAGGTCAGCCAATTCATCGATCACCACCACGATATGCGGCAAGCGCTGCAAAGGCTCGGGTTGATCGGGTGTCAAGCTAAAGGGGTTATCGATAAATTCTTCACGCGCGGCTGCTTCATCAATCTTGGCGTTGTAGCCAGCAAGGTTACGCACGCCAAGCTTGCTCATCAGCTTGTAGCGTTTTTCCATTTCGCCCACACACCAGTTCAAACCATGTGCGGCTTGGCGCATATCGGTGACCACCGGCGCGAGCAAATGGGGGATGCCTTCATAAACAGACATCTCGAGCATCTTGGGGTCGATCATTAGCAAACGCACATCACGCGCTTCGGCTTTGTAGAGCAAACTCAAAATCATCGCGTTGATGCCCACCGACTTACCTGAGCCTGTGGTACCCGCCACCAACACATGTGGCATTTTGGCGAGGTCGGCAACGACGGGGTTTCCCACAATGTCTTTGCCCAATCCCATGGTGAGCATGGACTTGGCTTCGTTGTAAACGTCAGAACCCAAAATTTCGCTCAAGCGAATGGTTTGGCGTTTGGCGTTTGGCAATTCCAAAGCCATGTAGTTTTTGCCGGGAATAGTTTCTACTACGCGAATCGACACCAACGAGAGCGATCGCGCCAAATCTTTGGCTAAGTTGACGACTTGCGATCCTTTCACGCCGGTTGCTGGCTCAATCTCATAACGCGTAATCACAGGGCCCGGTGAAGCGGCAACGACGCGAACTTCCACACCAAAGTCTTTGAGCTTTTTCTCGATCATGCGGCTCGTCATCTCGAGCGTATCGGGGGAGACAGTGTCTTGTCTTACAACCGCACCATCGAGCAAATCGACTTGCGGCAAACGCGAATCCATCATGTCGTTGAACAAAGGCTTTTGCCGTTCTTTGGCAACCCTTGCGCTCTTAGGTATATCGACTTTTTCAGGCTCCATTACAACTCGATGCTCTTCAATCTCTTCCCGCTCGACGTGAACTGTCTCCTCGCGTTCACGGGCTGCCACCAGCCCGTAAGCCAAATCTTGTTCGCGCTCTCTACGTTCACGCCAGGCTTCTATCCATCCGTCAATCAAAGCACCTAAGTTTTCTGCGGTCTGGCTCCATGAGAAACGAAACACCCACGATGCCCCGACCACACCAAACACAATAAAGATGAGTCCTGAGCCGTTAAAGCCCAGCCATTGCAAACTGAACGGGCCCACCAAGTAACCCAACACGCCACCGCTGATGTGCCCAGGCAAGTTGGCTTCAAATCGGTACATGCGCGTCCACTCCAAGCCCGCGCTGGAGATCAACAACAACGCCAAGCCAGCCCAAAACGCAAAACGCGTGTTACGCCAACTGTGGGTATCGGCAGCAGTATCTGCATCGGAGTCGTTGTCTTCACGCAACCGGTTCGCCAAAGCAGCCAGCCAAGACACCAAGCCTGCAGCGAAGCACCACCAAACCGAATAACCCAGCAAGAAGAAACTCAGATCGCCCAACCACGCGCCAAAGCGTCCGCCAAAGTTGTGTACGCCCATGCCACTGCCCGATGTACTCCAAGCAGGGTCTTGCGACGAATGGGTCAAGAGCGCCAGCAACCAGAAAGTCATGAAAACAAAACCTGCTGTCAAAGCGATCTCTTGGGCAAAGCGGCGAAAGCCTGTGGGCTTGAGATCGCCGTCAGGGGAATTGGTGCGGCGGTCGTTGTTTAAGGTGTGGAGCGAATAAGTCATGTCTGGGAGCGAAGCTTACCCGAGGGCCATCCCCTTACAAATAAGGGCTTGGGCGGGGTTCTTACAATCAAAGGTTGATTGTCTCTTCAGAAAAGCACTTTTTTCATGTCTTCCACCCAACACGCACAAGTTTTGATCCTCGGTTCCGGCCCTGCGGGCTATACCGCCGCTGTTTATGCAGCCCGCGCCAATTTAAAGCCACTTTTGATCACAGGTATGGCCCAAGGCGGCCAATTGATGACCACCACCGAGGTCGACAACTGGCCGGCGGACGTTCACGGAGTGCAAGGCCCAGACTTGATGCAACGCTTTCAACAGCATGCCGAGCGCTTCAATACGCAAATCGTGTTTGACCATATCAACAAAGTTGATTTTTCCAAGCGCCCTTTTACCCTGACAGGCGATAGCGGTACCTATACCTGTGACGCATTGATCTTGTGCACTGGCGCTTCGGCCAAATATTTAGGCCTCCCCTCAGAAGAAGCATTCATGGGCCGCGGCGTATCGGGTTGCGCCACCTGTGACGGCTTTTTCTACCGCGAGCAAGTGGTGTGCGTGGTCGGTGGCGGCAATACCGCGGTGGAAGAAGCCCTGTATTTGTCCAACATCGCTAGCAAAGTGCATTTGGTTCACCGCCGTGACAAGTTCAAGGCCGAGGCCATCATGATCGACAAGCTGATGGAAAAAGTAGTGGCTGGAAAAATCGTCCTTGAAACCCACAGCACCTTAGACGAAGTGCTGGGTGACACCTCTGGCGTGACGGGCGTGCGCCTCAAAAGCACAACCGACAGCGCCACCCGTGAACTCGCCTTGCAAGGCTGCTTCATTGCCATCGGACACCAACCGAACACTGACATTTTTGCCGGTCAAATTGACATGAAGGACGGCTACATCATCACGCGCAGCGGCTTACAAGGCCTTGCCACCATGACCAGCGTGCCTGGTATTTTTGCTGCCGGCGACGTACAAGACCATATTTACCGCCAAGCCATTACAAGCGCTGGCACCGGTTGTATGGCAGCTTTAGACGCCCAGCGCTTCCTTGAGCAAGGCGCACATTGAGTTTTTGGCTATAATCACAGGCTTTGCTGACAACAATCCAAACCCTATCTAGGGCTTTCAAGGGCATCC
This sequence comes from Betaproteobacteria bacterium, assembly GCA_037133815.1. Lineage (GTDB taxonomy): Bacteria > Pseudomonadota > Gammaproteobacteria > Burkholderiales > Burkholderiaceae_C > Limnohabitans. The sequence continues at coordinate 10,147 of JBAXNJ010000010.1, read as the reverse complement.
TAGATGCATCTAAGAGTCTTGTGGTCACGGTTAGATCAATCAGCAATTTCGGGTTACCGCCACCCTACCTGGCGAGGTGAGGGACTGACGTCAGTCAGTTCCGTTTAGAAAATCATGGAGTGTCCACATGGCACGCGTATGTGAAGTAACGGGCAAAGGCCCGATGACGGGGAACAATGTTTCCCACGCCAACAACAAAACCAAGCGCCGGTTCTTACCGAATCTGCAATACCGCCGTTTCTGGGTGGAGACAGAGAACCGCTGGGTTCGTCTTCGCGTCTCTAGCGCAGCTTTGCGCCTGATCGATAAAAACGGCATTGATGCTGTGCTCGCAGATTTGCGCGCCCGCGGTCAAGCTTGATTCACACCAATTAAAAGGAAAAGATCATGGCATCCAAAGGCGGACGCGAAAAAATCAAGCTGGAATCCAGCGCCGGTACTGGTCACTTCTACACGACCAGCAAAAACAAAAAAACCATGCCCGAGAAAATGACGATCATGAAGTTTGATCCTAAAGCTCGTAAGCACGTGGAATACAAAGAAACCAAGTTGAAGTAATTTGGCTTTGCGCAATATAAAAAACCCGCCTCGGCGGGTTTTTTATTATCTGGTCAACCTAGACGCGCACAGCGCGCAAACCCACAGCAAACTCTTGCAGCGCAGCAATCCCACTAGCCTCGGCACGCTTACACCACGCTTGCAAATCTTTGGTCAATTGCTCGCGGTTTAAATGGGTGTTAAGCCAAAGTTGGCGTAACTCTTCCCGCATGGACACCATCTTGTCAACATTAGGCAAGTGCGCACGTGCCTGGGCGAGTTGCTCCATCACACGGGCAGGAATCTTTTCAAAATCACGGTGCATCCAACGCTTGGCGTCGGCCAAAACGGTTTCCGCGGGCAATGAGGACAACGCGGCGATTTCTTGTCTTAGTTCCAAGCGCAATTGACGGGCGTAATTGGCCATCACTTCATAGCGGTTAGCGATTACGGCTTCGAGTGTTTTCTCGTCTGCAACGGGTTGGATGTCACCAAAAGCAAGTTTGGGAGGCGTTTTCTTGACGCTGGCTAGTCCCAAAAATTGCAAGATGCGGATATAGGCCCAACCCAAATCAAACTCGTAAGGCTTGACCGACAACTTGGCCGATGTGGGGTAGGTGTGGTGGTTGTTGTGCAACTCCTCACCCCCGATGATGATGCCCCAAGGCACGAGGTTGGTGCTGGCGTCTGGCGCCTCGAAATTGCGATAACCCCAGTAGTGCCCAGCGCCATTGATGATGCCAGCAGCGGTCACGGGGATCCACATCATTTGCACAGCCCAAACGGTCAAGCCCAAAGCGCCAAACAATGCCAAGTCGACGATCAGCATAATCGCCACGCCTTGCCATGAAAACCGACTATAGATGTTTCTTTCAACCCAGTCATTGGGAGTGCCGTGGCCATAACGTTCCAGCGTCTCTTGGTTTTTAGATTCTTTGCGATACAACTCAGCGCCAGAAAACAAAACTGTTTTGATGCCATGCACGTGCGGGCTGTGGGGATCTTCAGCCTGCTCGCACTTGGCGTGGTGTTTGCGGTGGATAGCCGTCCACTCTTTGGTTACTTGGCCAGTGGCAAGCCACAACCACAAGCGAAAAAAGTGTGCGGGTAATGGGTGCAGGTCTAAGGCACGGTGGGCGCTGTAGCGGTGCAGATAGATAGTGACACTGGCAATGGTGATATGGGTGAGCGCTAATGTCACGAAAAAAACTTGCCACCCCGACAAGTCCAGCATGCCATGGATAAGCCAATTGAGGGTGGCGTCAATCCAAGACGATTCTAAAAATAACATGCGGTGCTTTCAATTCCGTAGATAAACCATTCTACTTGGCGGTCCACGCGGCGGCAAAGAAGCCATCGCTGGCATGTAGATGCGGCCATAAGCGCAAATACAAGCCGTCGACTGAACATAAAGACGCTGCGTCTTGCACTTTCAAGGCTTGCAGGGTCTCCGACACCGAGAGCGGCACAAACTCGGGATGCGCTGCGCTAAATGCTTGGGCGATCGCCTCGTTTTCTTCTGGTAACAGACTGCAAGTGGCATACACCAAACGTCCGCCAGACTTCAACAGGCGCGCGGCGCTGGCCAAGATAGCCGTTTGTTTGACGGTGAGTTCCGCCACAGATTGCGGTGACTGGCGCCATTTCAAATCGGGGTTACGTCGCAGAGTTCCCAAACCAGAACATGGCGCGTCAACCAAAACCCGGTCCATCTTGCCGCTCAAGCGTTTGATGCGGTCATCGCGCTCATGAGCAATGGCAGCGGGATGCACATTCGACAATTTGCTGCGGGCCAGTCGCGGCTTCAAAGCCTCCAAGCGATGGCCCGAGGTATCAAAGGCATACAAGCGCCCAGTGCTGCGCATGGACGCACCGATCGCCAAAGTTTTGCCGCCAGCGCCAGCACAAAAGTCACACACCATTTCACCGCGCTTGGCGTCAAGCAACAAGGCGAGCAATTGCGAGCCTTCGTCTTGCACTTCCACCGCGCCGCGAGAAAAAAAATCAAGTTGCGACAAAGCGGGCTTACCTTGTATACGCAGCCCCCAAGGAGAAAACGGCGTGGGCGTGGCTTGAATGCCAGCAACTTTGAGTTCTTTTTGTACGTCTTCACGCTTATCGGTGAAGGTATTCACGCGCAAGTCCAAAGGTGCCGAAGCATTGAGCTGCGTGACCAAAGGCCAAAACCCGTCGCCAACTTGTGCTTTCAATGGCTCGACCAACCACTCAGGAAGGTTGTGCCGATGGCGCTCCAGCAAATCCGAAGTTTGCACTTTGGCGCAGGCTTCTAACCAAGCGGCTTCTTGCTTGTTGAGTGCACCAAACAAAAAGTCGAGCGGGTTGTTACTAGGTCTTGCGTGGCGATTTTGTGCGGCTTGCTTGGCAGCAGCGTATTTGGCGGCTGAGGGCTTAACGGGCGAACCTTCATTTACATGAGACTCAGAAGTGGGTCTATTTGGAGTATTCTGCAAATGGTCTGCAAACCCCAAAATCGCTAAGCGCCTCTCCTTTGGGCCCGAGCCAGAAGGCGACAAGTGGTCGTAGCGCAACTTGTTGCGCAAGACGTTGTAGGTGGTCTCAGCCAAGGCCGCACGCTCGCGCGGGCCAAAGGCATAGGTTTTACGGTAGTCTCTAAAAAACTTGGACACCACCGCATCAGCGGGGTGCTCAAACTTCAGGGTCAGGCGGACAAGCTCAGTACAAGCTTCTAACAGGGCGTTGGGATGCATGCCTGCATTGTCCCACCCCAGATTTAAGCAAAAACGCCAGCCGTGTCTTGCATATGCGCAGACACCTCACCCAAATGGTGAAGGCTGTCGCCAAAAGTCATCTCGAGTTGCGTCAACTTCTTGAAGTAGTGGCTGACGATGTACTCGTCCGTCACACCGATCCCACCATGCAACTGCACTGCTTCTTGGCCGATGTGGCGCATGGATCGACCAATTTGGTATTTGGCTCGGCTCATGGCACGACTGCGTTCTGCTGGGTTGTCGTTGAGTTTTAACGAAGCGTAGTAGCTCATGGAGCGACCCAATTCAAGTTGCATCTTCATGTCCGACACGCGGTGGCGTAAAGCTTGGAAGCTCGCAATCGCAACGCCAAATTGTTTGCGTGTGTTCATGTACTCAACCGTGATGGCCAAGGTTTTGTCCATTACGCCAACGGCTTCGGCGCACAAGGCGGCAATTCCGATATCCACGGCGTGTGCCACAGCATCTTGGCCCTTGAGGGTTACCAATGAAGCAGGCGTATTGGTCAACACCAACTCCGCTGCGCGGCTTCCGTCTTGGGTGACATAGCCGCGAGTCGTGACGCCGCTTGCGCCTTTTGTAACCAATAACAAGGCCAAAGCACCGTTAGCCATGGCAGGTACCAACCAAGCATCAGCCTGATCACCTGCAGCCACCACACTCTTGGCACCAGTAACTGTCCAGGAATCTCCAGAGGGTTTGGCTTGTGTCTCGCAAACATTGGCGTTGTAACGCGCTTTGCGTTCTTGGTGCGCCAAAACCACTAAGGCCTCGCCACCAGCGACCTTCGCGCACCACTCTGCCTGCACGGCAGTTGGGGCGTAGCTCGACAACACCGCGCCAGCAATCAAGGTATGCGCCAAGGGCTCAAGCACGATGCCGCGTCCTAACTCTTCCATCACCACCATGCCTTCGACAGGCCCCATGCCCAATCCGCCTAGCTCTTCAGGAATATACAAACCGCATAAGCCGAGCTCGGCCAGTTCTTCAAAAGCAGAACGAGAGAAACCACCCTCGGCCACGATCTTTTTGCGACGCTCAAAGTCGTAGCCTTTGTCCACCCATTTGCGAACGGCGTCGCGCAGTTGTTCTTGTTCGTCAGAAAAATTGAAGTCCATGGTTTATCCCAGTACGGTTTGCGCAACGATATTGCGTTGCACTTCGTTCGAACCACCGTAAATCGTGGTTTTACGCATATTGAAGTAGGTAGACGCCAAAGGCGCGTTGTGCGGGGCGCCGCCCAGCCACAAACTATTGAGCGCGACATCGCCTTGCCATCCGGCTTGCATCGCCTCTTCGATAAATGGCAGGCTGGCGGGGCCGGCTGCCAGCATCATGAGTTCGCTGTAGCGCTGCTGAATTTCACTACCACGGATTTTGAGCAAGCCAGCAATATCCAAAGTCTGCTTGCCTGATTTCTCAGCCGACAAAACGCGCAAGACCAACATCTCGAGCGCGACCACGTCGACTTCGAGCTTGGCGATTTCATCGCGGAAACGCAGCGCTTCTGCGCCGCCCGTTGCGGGATCGAAGACGCCCTCGGCTTTGGCAACACGCTTTAAACGCTCCAACTCACGCTTGGCGCGATTGACGTCAGCGATGTTGGTGCGCTCATGCGCCAACAAATGCTTGGCATAAGTCCAGCCCTTGTTCTCTTCACCGACCAAGTTTTCAGCAGGCACTTTGACATTGTCAAACCACACCTCATTGACCTCGCATTCACCGTCGAGCAATTTGATCGGGCGAACCGTGACGCCGGGTGACTTCATATCGACCAGCAAAAAGGAAATGCCAGTTTGTGGCTTGCCTTCGTTGCTGGTGCGCACCAAGCAAAAAATCCATTCGCCGAATTGGCCCAAAGTAGTCCACGTTTTTTGGCCATTCACCACAAAGTGGTCACCGACGCGCTCTGCGCGGGTTTTTAGTGATGCAAGGTCGGAACCTGAACCAGGCTCGCTGTAGCCTTGGCTCCACCACACCTCGCCGCTGGCGATACCAGGCAAAAAGCGTTGCTGCTGCTCAGGCGATCCAAACGCCATGATCACAGGCGCCACCATCACAGGACCAAAAGGCACCACGCGCGGCGCGCCCGCCAAAGCGCATTCTTCCTCGAACAAATGCTTTTGCACAGCAGTCCAGCCAGGACCTCCAAATTGTGTCGGCCAGCCGTGTGCCAGCCAATTTTTCTTACCCAAAATACGGGCCCACTGTTGCATATCCTCGCGCGTCAAACGCAGGGCGTTGTGCACCTTGTGCGAGAGTTCTTGAGGCAAATTCGCGTGCACCCAAGCACGCACTTCAAGGCGAAACGCCTCTTCTTCTGGGGTAAAGGCCAAATCCATGTGGGTAGTTCCTTATGAGCTTTGATTGGTTGTTGTTTGACTTGTAGTTATCAGTTAGCTTTATTAACCGTCTTTTTTCATTAAGCCGACGCATTATCCAAGCAATTGGCCATTTTTAGCACGACCGTGCTCTTTTTCCTGCCCAATGGTCCACAAACGCGGGCAAACCCCGATCGATAATCCACCCTGCATGAAAAACATCGTGATCCTCATCTCCGGCGCCGGCTCCAATATGGAAGCCATCATCCGCACCGCCAAAGTCCAAAATTGGGAAAAGCACTTGCCCGCGAAAGTCGTAGGCGTGATCTGTAACAGACCCCAAGCCAAAGGTTTGGCCCTCGCCCAGCAACACGGCGTCGTAACCCAAGTAGTCGACCACACCATCTTTGCATCTGCCGCCAATCCCAGAGAGGCGTTTGATACAGCAGTAATTAAAAAGATAGACCAATTCGCCCCAGCCTTGGTAGTTCTAGCTGGCTTCATGCGCATCTTGACGCCCATGTTTGTGGCGCATTACAAAGGGCGTTTGGTCAATATCCACCCCTCCCTGCTACCCGCATTTACGGGCCTAAACACCCACCAACGCGCCATAGAAGCCGGCTGTAAATTTGCCGGAGCGACTGTCCATCAAGTAAGCACCGAGCTAGACCATGGACCCATATTGGCGCAAGCCGTAGTTCCGGTAATGGCGGATGACACGGCAGATAGTCTGGCAGCAAGAGTCCTCAAGCAAGAGCATTTGATATACCCCGCAGCGATAGCAAAACTATTAGAGAGCTAAACAGTGGCTAACTAAAACCCGCAGGCGAGGTAGCTGGCTGCGGCTGACGATTTATCGGTACCCCATGAGGAAGCCGCAGTCAGCTGCCTCGGCGGAGCGAATTAAATCCCGCGAACTAGACAAAAGGCGTCAAGCCGCCAACCGAGAACTCTTAGGCACATGCGCCAACAAAAACTCCATCTGGTCCGCCAAAATCCGCCGATTACGCAAAATAAAGTCTTCCCACAAACTAGGCACATAAGGCGTATAGAGCAAAGGCATCTTGGCCTGCTCCGGCGTACGGTTGCCCTTGCGATGGTTGCATGACTTGCAGGCGGTGACCACATTCATCCAATGGTCCTTGCCATTTTGACCAAAAGGCGTGATGTGCTCGCGTGTTAACTCCGTCTCGTGAAAATGGTCTCCACAGTAAGCGCAAATATTGCGGTCGCGGATAAATAACTTGGTGTTCGTCAACCCAGAACGTAAATCAAAAGGATTAATTTTGGGCACGCCCTTGGTGCCGATGATGCTGTTGACCGTGATGATCGACTGCTGGCCTGTAATGGCGTTGGTGCCGCCATGAAAAACTGCAACCTCTCCGCCAGATTCCCAGCGTACATCGCCGGCTGCGTAGTGGATCACCGCTTGTTCAAGCGAAATCCAAGACTGTGGGAGTCCTTGCGCTGACAGTTTCAAGACCTTCAAAAAACACCTCCATCCAAAACTTAATTAACCGATCTAAGAATGCACGCCTATCAACGACAATATAACTCTAATGAGTGACAGTTTTATAAATGTCACAAACTAAATCAAACATGCGAATTCTTAGAGGTTTTGACCACCCCGACCAAGCCAAGGCCTGCGCCTTGACCATCGGCAACTTTGATGGGGTGCACCGCGGTCACCAAGCCATGCTGGCATTGCTGCAAAACGAAGCGCGGCATCGCCATGTCGCCAGTTGCGTGATGACGTTTGAGCCCCACCCGCGCGACTACTTTGCTGACCTCTACAAACAACCTGACCTTGCCCCCGCACGCATCGCTACTTTGCGAGACAAGCTCAACGAGTTGGCTGCTTGCGGCGTGCAACAGTGCATCGTCTTGCCGTTTAACGAAAGATTTTCATCTCAGTCGCCTGATGACTTTGTAAACAACGTTTTAGTACAAGGCCTCGGCGTCAAATATGTACTGGTCGGCGATGACTTTCGCTTTGGCGCCAAACGCCTTGGCGACTACGCCATGCTAGACGCTGCTGGCGCGCAACTCGGCTTTGACGTGGCCCGTATGAACAGCTACGAAGTGCGTGGTTTGCGCGTATCGAGTTCTGCCGTGCGTGAAGCTTTAGCGAGAGGCGCCATGGATGAAGTGGCACAACTGCTCGGCCGTCCTTACGCCATCTCCGGCCATGTGGTGCACGGTCGCAAACTAGGACGCGAATTGCAATGTCCCACCCTCAATCTGCGCTTTGCCCATTGGAAGCCAGCAGCGAGCGGTATTTTTGTGGTGCGTGTGCATGGATTACTTGAAACCCCATTGCAAGGCGTTTCCAATTTGGGTATCAGACCTTCGATAGACCCCAACGATGTTAATGGCGGGCGTGTCTTGCTGGAAACCCATTGCCTTGATTGGCCAGTAAGTCTTGGTGCCGAGGGGGGCTACAGTAAAATTATTCGGGTTGAACTGTTGCATAAATTGCACGACGAGTTGGCCTACGACGGTATGGACGCCTTGAAACAAGGCATACACAAAGACTGCGAAGACGCACGTACCTGGTTCGCAGCACACACCTAACACCATGACCGAAAAAAACAATTACCGCGCCACCCTCAATATGCCCGACACGCCGTTTGCTATGCGTGGCGATTTACCCAAACGTGAACCTGCTTGGGCCAAAAGTTGGACTGATGTTGGCTTGTACAAAAAGCTTCGGGTAGCGCGTCACGGGCAACCCTTGTTTGTCTTGCACGATGGCCCGCCCTATGCGAACGGCAAATTGCACATCGGCCATGCGCTCAATAAAGTATTGAAAGACATGATCGTCAAATCTCGCCAATTGGCTGGCTTTGACGCGCAATACATTCCCGGTTGGGACTGCCATGGCTTGCCGATCGAAAACGCTATTGAAAAACTCCATGGCCGCAAACTCAGTCGCGACGACATGCAGGCCAAAAGCCGCGCGTTCGCTACTGAGCAAATTGACCAACAACGCGAAGACTTCAAACGCTTAGGCGTTTTAGGTGATTGGGAGCGTCCTTATCGCACCATGGATTTCGGCAACGAAGCTGGTGAAATTCGAGCATTCAAACGTGTCATCGAGAGAGGTTTTGTCTACCGCGGTTTAAAGCCTGTTTATTGGTGCTTTGACTGTGGCTCGTCCTTGGCCGAATTTGAAATTGAATACGCAGACAAAAAAAGCGACACCTTAGACGTTGCCTTTTTATGCGCCCAACCTGAAAAGCTTGCAGCCGCTTTTGGCTTACCCAAACTCAGCAAAGAAGCCTTCGCAGTCATTTGGACCACTACCGCATGGACTATCCCTGCTAACCAAGCCCTGAACCTCAACCCTGAACTGATATACGCATTAGTAGACACCGAGCGCGGCTTGTATATGTGCGCCGAAAGTTTGGTGGAGAAATGTTTAGAACGCTGGCAACTAAGCGGCAAAGTTGTAGCTACAACAATAGGTAAGAAACTCGACCTCATCGAATTCCATCACCCACTTGCACATGTCGATGCAGGTTTTGCGCGTACCGCGCCTGTGTATTTGGCAGACTACGCCACCGCGGACGACGGCACCGGTATCGTCCACAGCGCTCCTGCCTATGGTGTAGAAGACTTCAACTCATGCGTTGCCCACGGTTTGAAGTACGACGATATCTTGAACCCCGTGCAAGGCAACGGCGCGTATTCCGCTGAATTCGCATTGTTTGGCGGTCAGCACATTTGGAAAGCAGTTCCCGTTATTTTGGAAGCGTTGAAAAATGCCAACCGTTTGATGGCGACCCATGGCATCAGCCACAGCTATCCACATTGCTGGCGCCACAAAACGCCGGTGATTTACCGTGCTGCTGCGCAGTGGTTTGTCCGCATGGATGCAGGCGATGGAGTTTTCACCAAGCACAAAGCACCTAAGACTTTGCGCCAGCTCGCGCTTGACGCAATCGAGCACACCCAGTTTTATCCAGAAAACGGCAAGACCCGTTTACGCGACATGATTGCCAATCGCCCTGATTGGTGCATCTCGCGCCAACGCAGTTGGGGTGTGCCTGTGCCGTTCTTGTTACACAAAGACAGTGGTGAATTGCACCCAGGCACGCTAGAGATTTTGGATATTGCAGCCGGCATGGTGCAGGCGGGTGGCATCGAATCTTGGAGCCTTGCCAGTGTGGAAGACATTTGCACAGCGCTAGCTAAAAGCGGGGAAACTTTTAACGCTGCAGCTTCAGACTACACCAAGAGCACCGATATTTTGGAAGTGTGGTTTGACAGTGGCTCCACTTTCGAACACGTACTGCGCGGTAGCCATAAAGACGCTTATGACCGCGAGCCATTCCACGCAGAGGGTCCAGAAGCAGACTTGTATCTAGAAGGCCACGACCAACACCGCGGTTGGTTCCACTCGTCGCTCTTACTGGGTTGCGCTTTGTATGACCGTGCGCCCTATCGCGGCTTGCTCACCCACGGATTTGCAACTGACGGCCAAGGCCGCAAGATGAGCAAGTCATTGGGCAACACTGTGGTGCCGCAAGAAGTCAC